>PXBQ01000521.1 GCA_003566875.1 Spirochaetaceae bacterium
CCCGCCTTGAAGCGCCTGAAACGTACCTGCTTGATCGTCGTACACCGCGACGTTCGTGACGCCCAGAATGTTCTCGAGGTAATCGAGATCGGTCGTCCCAATCGTCGCTCCCCAACGCGAGCGTCTGAGATCCGCGAACGACCGCGCGCCTCGCACCGGGCTGTTCTCGAGCGCGACGACGGCCTTGTCCGGCTGGAAGTACACGATCGAGAAGTCGAGGATCTGTTGGCGCGCAGCGGTCACCGAAATCTGCCTGATCGCGAAGTCGAACGGTTTCGGCCCCGGCGCGATCGTCTGGTCGAACGTCAAACCGCGGGTCCACACAACCTGGTCTCGCGAGAAACCGAGCTCCTCGGCGAGAGCGTACACCATCCCGTTCTCGAATCCTTCGCCGCGCGCGGGATCGTCGTGCAGCATCCATGGCGGATACACGGGCTCACCCGTGCCGACGGTGAGCTGACCCGGATTGATCAACCGGGGATCGTTCGGCGTGCGCTCGAGCGCCGCATCGGCCGGGGCGGCCTTCTCCGAACGGCCTCCGGTAAACGCGGGAAACGCGATGAATACTGTTAAAGCGAGCATGACGACAAGAATTTTCCGTGCCATGTATCCCTCCTTTTCTATCTTTCCGACCGGTCGTCTCCACCATCCGGACCATCCGGTGCGCGGCCTGCACGTGATGGTAGAGAGATTCGATTCAATTGGTCAAGTATAAAAATACATTTCCGCAATATGCGTATACGCCTACAGCCGGTCGAGATTCGCCCTGATGTAACCCGTCGCGAAAGCGGTCGCCGCACCGCGGCCGGCCCACTCGGTCATCTGCGGGCTGTGGTCGAGGATCAGCGAGCCGTCGTAATCGACATCACGGAGAGCCTCAAGGAACGAGATCATGTCGCCGTATCCTTCGTCTATGAATGTCTCGGCGAAGCGCGGAAGCGGCGCTGTGATATTCCTGAAGTGCACGATCAAGATCCGGTCACGAAACTCCCGGATTCCGTCGCAGATGTTGCCGAAGCCGTCCCCGCCTTCGAGCCAGCAACCCGTGCAGAACTCCATCCCGAGCGCGAGGCTGCCGGCGGTCTCGAACGCGCGGCGATAGTCGGCCGCCGAGCGGATCAGGCACGCGATGCCCGCGATCTCGTCGACCGGCGGGTCATTCGGATGCAGGGCAAGGCGGACGCCCGTCTCTTCGGCGACCGGGATGATGCGCTCCATGAAGTACGCGAAGTTGTCCCAGAGCTCCTCGCGCTCGTAACGTCGGCCGTGCGTGAACTTATCGGTGGGCAGTTCCGCGGCGTCGACGGCTCGCGCCGATGCCCCGCCTCTCCCGTCTTCGCGGTGCGTCGTCCATACCTTGTCGGGTTCCCATGTGAACGTCGTTCGTTTGATCCCCGCGCGCGAGAGGTTGCGCAGAAATTCGGCGAAAGCGTCGATGTCGCGATCGCGATCGGCCAGTCCTAGGTGAATGTTCGCGGACTTGCCGAGTTCGTAGTTGCCGATGTTGAACGCGCTGATTCCGGCCGCCGAGACCGTATCGACAAACGTTTGAATCGCCTCGTATCGAGCATCCGGAAGCCAGGAGTAGACGTACTTCACGCCCAGCTGTTTGACGAACGCGAGCTCGCCGGGTTCCGGCGTCGGTTGGACGAGCATCGAGTACTTGATCTTATGGTTGTTCATTGTGTTTACCTCTTCCGTGCTTCTTTGACGAGCGCTTCGCACTCGGCGACTTCATCTTTACTCAGGCGCTCGCCGCTAACCGCCAAGTTGTGCTCCACCTGGCTCGGGGTCGACGCGCCGACGATCGCGAACGTCACCGCGGGGTGGCTCAGCACCCATGCGAGCGCGAGCTGCGTGACCGACCACCCGTGCCGATCGGCGATCTCCTGTAACTCGCGGTGCAGGAATGCCATCCGCTCAAACTCAGGGCCCTGGTGACTCTGGTGCCTGCGGTCCCACACCGGATACTCGGCGCCCGGTATCAGCCGCGGCGCGAGCCAGCCTTGGCCCAACACGCTGAAGACACCGACCGATACGTTGTTCTCGAGGCAGAAATCGAGTCGGCCGTCGTCGCGCGCCTCGGTGTCGAGCAGGCTGAAACGAACCTGGTAGTTCTGAATCTGAGCGACCGCCTGAGCCCGCTTCAGGTGATCGAGCGAGTAGTTGCTCACGCCGATGTAGCGAACATCGCCGGAGGCCTGGTACTCCGCGAGCGTGCCGTATGCCGTCTCTATCGGGGTGACCTGATCATCGCGATGGAGCAGCACGATGTCGAGCGGGTCCTGTCCGAGGCGGGCCTTCGAGCCCTTGAGGAACTCGGCCTGCGCGGCCGGACTGCAGTCTCTGATCTTCTCCTCGTCGCGCCCCATCCATAGGTACCACTTTGTCATCACGAGAGCTTTGTCCCGCCTTGAGGCTCCGTCGTCGTCGAGCGCGTACCCGATCAGCCGCTCCGCGTGCCCCATCCCGTACCCGGTCGCGGTGTCGATGAGGTTCACGCCGCTGTCGATGCACGCCTTGATCGTCTCGACCGTCGCCAAGTCGTTCTGCGGTCCCCAGTCGGTGCCTCCTGCCTTCCACGTGCCGAGCACGATATCGCTGACTCGGAAGTCCGTGTTGCCGAACGGTTCTCGATGAATCATCTCTGTTCTGTCTCCTTGGTCTCTGCGTTTTTAGTTTCGGGATCGTGGTGTTCACCGTACCATCGGTTGGGGCCGGTGAACAAGGCGGTACGATCGTGGTACAAATACCTCACCATGAAACAGAAAAAACTCCGTTACCGGCAGATTCACCTTGACTTTCACACCTCTCCGGCGATTCCCGAGATCGGCGCGCGGTTCGATAAGGCGCAGTTCCAGGAGGCGCTCAAAATCGGGCACGTCGACTCGATCACGTGCTTCTCGTCGTGCCATCACGGGTGGAGCTACCATCCGACGACCGTCGCGCGGACGCACCCGAATCTCTCGTCCAACTTGCTGCGCGCGCAGATCGACGCGTGCGCCGAGATCGGCGTAAAGGTTCCGGTGTACATGACCGCGGGTGTGGACAATATCACGGCCGAGCAACACCCCGAGTGGCGCGAGATCAGCGCGGACGGCAAGATCGTCGGCTGGACCGGCAGTCCGATCCAGGCGGGATTTAAGACATTGTGTTTCAACTCGCCGTACATGGGTTTTCTCGTCGAGCGCATCACGGAGACCGTCACGATGTTCCCCGAGGCCGACGGGATCTTCCTCGACATCATCCACCAGGCGCCGTGTTGCTGCGTCTGGTGCATGGAACGCATGAAGAGCGACGGGCTCGACCCTGAGAACGAGGGCGACCGGATCGAGAACGCGCGGCGTGTCCTGCTCGATTACTTCCGTCGCGCGACCGACGCGTGCAAGGCGGTCGATCCGGACATGCCGGTGTTCCACAACAGCGGGCACATCACGATCGGCCGTCGCGATATCCTGCCGTACTTCAGCCACCTCGAGCTCGAGTCGCTCCCGACCGGCGGATGGGGGTACGATCACTTCCCGGTCTCGGCGAAGTACGTCGCCGGGCTCGATATGCCATTTCTTGGGATGACCGGCAAGTTCCACACGACGTGGGGCGAGTTCGGCGGGTACAAACACCCAAACGCGCTCAGGTACGAGTGCGCCGCGATGGTTGCGTTCGGCTCGACGTGCAGCGTCGGCGATCAGCTTCACCCGTCGGGTGAGGCCGACCTCTCGACGTACCGCGTGATCGGCGAGGCGTACAAGGACGTCGAGATCAAGGAGCCGTGGTGCCGCGGCGCGCGGAACGTCGCCGACATCGGGCTGCTCGCGAGCGCGGCGAATCACCTCTCCGACCCGGAGTACAAACACTCCCGCGAAAACCCGGCCGATACCGGCGCGTCTCGAGTCCTGCTCGAGGCGCAGTACCTCTTCGACATCCTCGACGAAGAGATGGATTTCTCACGCTACCGGCTGTTGATTCTGCCGGACGACATCGTCGTCGGCGAGGCGCTTCGCTCAAAGATCGACGCGTACCTCGCGGCCGGCGGCAAACTCCTCATGACCGGGGCGTCGGGGATCGACGCCGACGGGAACCCGATCTTTGCGATTGGAGCGCGACTCGAAGGTGACTCGCCGTTCTCGCCGGACTTCGTTGTGCCGGTCGAGGGATTACGGCCGGAGCTCGTCGACTCTCCGGTCGTGATGTACACGCGCAGCAAGCGGCTCGTCGTCGAGTCCGGAGAAAGCCTCGGCAATGTCCACGATCCTTACTTCAATCGCACGTACGCGCATTTCTGCAGTCACCAGCATACCCCGTACACGGTCGAGCCGTCGGGCTTCTCCGCCGGTGTCGTGAATGGGCAGATCGTATACCTCGCGCATCCGGTCTTCACGCAGTACTACATGTACGGCGCGGTCGCGTACAAAGCGTACATCACCGGTGTTATCGACCGGCTCCTCGGGGATGAGAAACGGATCGAGACGAACATGCCGTCGACCGCGCGTCTCTCGCTGATGCGCCAGAGCGCGGAGAAGCGTCACGTCCTGCATCTGCTGTACGCGAACACGATCACGCGTGGAGCGAACCACGCACCGAGCGGGTCCGGCATAGCTTCGGGTGGTAACCATCCGCCGAAGACCGTCGAAGTGATCGAGGATCTGCTGCCGCTTCACGACGTCGAGATCGCGGTGAAACTCGACAACGTCACGGCGGTCAGGCTCGAACCGCAAGGCCGGCCGGTCGAGTTCACGCAGACCGCGGAAGGTGTGCGATTCAGCATCGAGTCGTTCACGTGCCATCAGATCGTCGTTCTCGAACAGTGAGACGACCGGAGGCGACGTCATGAACACCGAACAGAGGCTCGCGCTCACGATC
>PXBQ01000112.1 GCA_003566875.1 Spirochaetaceae bacterium
TATTGTATGCTACCATGGAATCAGCACTGCAACGTATTGAGTACGACTTGGAGCCTGGGTCGAACACCGACAAAGACGTGCGCGTGTACGCGCTCTCGACGTGCGCGTTCTGCCGACGAGGGATGGAGTATTTGAAGAAGAACGGCATCGCGTTCAAGTACGTCTATCTCGACAAGATCGATCAGGACCTCAAAAAGCAAGCAAAGGCCGAACTCAAGGAGAAATTCAGGAACATAACCGTGTTCCCGGTCCTTGTGGTCGACGACGCCGAGGCGGTCGCGGGCTTTGTCGAGGAAGAGTGGAAGGACATGGTCGAAGCCTGAGGTTGCACGCGTGAAAAAAAAGACACCGGCCGATGCACGGCGGTTCGTGGAGATGGTCGCGACCCATCAGGGATGGGAACTCAATCCTGACAAAGCGTTTCTCGCCGATATCGTTGACGGACTAGCCGCCAACTTCAACCGATACGGATACTTTCTCTGCCCGTGCCGGGACGGTTCGGGAGCGAGAGAGCACGATAAAGACATCGTCTGCCCGTGCGACTACAATAGGCGCGATCAGGAACAGTACGGGCATTGTTTCTGCGGCCTTTTTCTTGACGCCCGGTTCAAAGCGTCGGGCAAACCGGTCCGCCAGATCCCCGAACGTCGCCCGGAAGATCTCGACTCACCTCCGCACGGGTAACCGTGCGATCGTCGCGCTGCGCGATCGACGTGTCCCGCGGCACTCTCTACTGAACCGCCTCGCGTATCACCTCAATCACCCGATCGAGTTCCGAAGAAAGGCCGTCTGTAGCGGCCCTCGCGGCTTCGACGTCGCCGGCTCGCGCGGCACTCTCGACCGCACGAGCCGCGCGCAGCGCGCGGTCCGCCTTGAGCGTGCCGGTGGTGTTCGCCAGAGAGTGCGCGACCCGGACGGCGGCGGGGAGGTCTTTTTCTTCGATCGCCGCGTGCAGCGAAGCGAGTTTCTCGGGCGTCTCAGAGAGAAAGATATTGAGCACTTCCGCGAGGATTTCGGGGTGCTCGGCGTAGGTATCGGCGAACGCGTCGAGACTGTAAGCTGCGTCGGTGTCCGGGTCGTTGTGGTTCATGGGGTTTCTTCCGACACGCGTGTGGTGTCACCGTCGGCAATCGCGCGAGCGATACCGGCGACGAAGTCATCGACGTCGTCTGCGGTACTGTCGAAAGACGCCATGAACCGAACGACGTCGTTCTCTTTATCCCAGACGTAGAAAAACCGCTCAGCCTGCGCGGGGCCGATCGCGTGTCGTGGCATCTTCACGAATACCGCGTTCGCGTCGACCGGATACACGATCTTCAGTTCCGGCAGCCGGTCCAGACGCTCGGCGAGGCGCCGCGCAGCGTCGTTCGACGCCGACGCGTTCTGGAACCAGAGATCGTCCTCGGCGAGAGCCTCGAACTGCGCACCGATAAATCTCATCTTGGACGCGAGCTGCGCCGCCTGCTTCCGTACGTACTTGAGGTCCGGTGTCTCGCGGTACGATACGAGAGCCTCGCCGACCATCGCTCCGTTCTTTGTCCCGCCGAACGAGAGAAAGTCGATCTCCGCGTCGCGCGTGACCGCGTGCATCGCGTCGCGCGGGGAACAGCCGATCTCACGCGCGATACACACCGCGGCGTTCGCGATCCGCGCACCGTCGACGTGCACGGTCAGCCCAATCGCGTGCGCCGCGCGCGCGAGCGTCGTCAACTCATCGGGCCGATACACCGTGCCGAGTTCGGTCGACTGCGACACCGAGAGAACCGCCGGCTGCACGTGATGCTCGACGCCGAACGTGTCGGCGAGCCCGTCGAGATCGGCAGGGACGAGTTTGCCGTGGTGCGACGGTACGGTCAGGAGTTTGCACCCGGTAAACCGTTCGGCAGCGCCGCATTCATCGGTCGCGATGTGTGCTTCCTCGCTGCACACGACCGAGTTGTACGGCCGCGTGCAGAGTCCGAGCGCCACGATGTTCGCTCCGGTGCCGTTATACAGGAAATCGACGGTCCGCGCACCGGTCAAACGCCTGATGCTCTCTTCACCACGACGCGTCAGAGGGTCCGCGCCGTACGAGACGCAGTGTCCCTGGTTCGCGGCGATGATCCTCTCCATGATCCGGGGGTGAACACCCGAAGCGTTATCGCTTGCGAATAGTCTCATGGGCTCGGCTGAGTTTTCGATCATGGGGCACCTCGTGAAGCGATTTTATCCCGTAACGAACGGGCTTCGGGCGACTCCGGCGCGATTTTGAGCGCGAGCGAACAGTCGGCCAGCGCGTCGTCGACGCGACCGAGCGCATCGAGAACCTGCGCCCGCCCGAGCAGCGCGTCGTACTGGTACGGGTCGAGATCGAGACACGCCGAGAAGTCTCGAACCGCGTCGGAATATCGCTCGTGAATCTTGTGCACGACCGCACGGTAGTAGTACGCCTTGAAGTTTTCCGGCTCAAGCTCGAGGGTCCGTGAGAAGTCGGAGACCGCGCGGTCGTAATGCGAGAGTCCGAAATGAGCCATTCCTCGATGAATATGAACAACCGCCTGAATCGCCGGACGAGGGGACATACCGAGAATGCGATCGTAGTGTTCGATCGCCGTCACGAAGCTCCCGTCGTTGTGCGCGAGAAGCGCCTTGAGCAGAAGCTCGTCGATCGTTCCCGTGCCCGTGAGCTCGGAAAAGCGTACGTCCGCCGACGGCCCGGACTGTGGCGAGTGCAGCTGTTCGGAATCGACCGCGCGAATCTTGGTCCAGAACGAGTCACGACGTTTCTCGAGTTCCGTGTGTAACCGCCGTTGGTACTCCCGGATCTCCTGGAAAATCATGTCGGCAAGCGACAAGTTTGCGTTCAGCGCGGCGAGTTTTCTTCGAAGCGGCTCGTCGAACGGTGTGAATTCCGACTTATACACGAGTTCGTGTTCTACCTCGGCCCACGCATCCTGCAGAATCGTCCTGAGCTGAACCTCACACACGAGTCCCGCGTTCACGTGGACGCTCTCGACGATGTCTTGAGGCACGGTTACAAGATAATGCGTCGACTCGTACCCAAACTCCTTAAACGAAAACTCGGCGCCCTTTCGCTCGACTTCGGTCACATCGAAAATTGCACGGATTCGTTCTTCGACCGACGAAAGATCCTCGATAAACGGACAGACGATCCGGATACCGAGCAGATCGGTAATCTCGATGCTCGTTTCGCCGTTCTGCGTTTTTCGCGCACGCCTGAGCAGCTTCTCATAGTAGCTCTGAAACGATTTTACACGGTACTTCACGGTCGGTGAGATCTCGAGCCGCTTCAGATCACGCAACAGGCGCCGCTGCATCTCGTGCAGTGCCTTCTCGTACGCGTCGACGACCTTCCGGTATTGGTCTTCAAGATCTGCACGCCCGGGCAAAGGAAGAGCGATAGTGATCAACTGTCGTAACGGGGTGCTCATGTTATTGGATTCATCCATGGAAAAAGTATCGTGTCTACTATACCATAGTCCCCGAAAATGGAAAGAGGGCGAACATGAAAAAGAAATTCGGCGTCGTTGAGGCGTTTTTCCTCGTAGTCTTTGTCGGTCTCACGCTTGCGTTCTATCGATTGATGTCGCCGTTCTTGCTCGCGATCTTCATCGCGATCGTCTTTGTCCGTGTTTTCCGGCGCGTGTACCGCTTTTTTGTACGCATTTGCCGAGGGCAGGCGCGGATCGCTTCCGCGTGTACCGTGCTCGTTGTGTTCATCGTCGTCGCGATACCCGTGTCGGCCGTGAGCGCGATCGTGTACGCGGAAGCCGTCGGCGGATACAACACGATCGTTCAGAGGTGGCCCGAGCTTACCCAAGCACTGCGCGACGTCGAGGTGCTTGACCGGCTCCGCGGCATCCCGTTTATCGGGTCTTTTCTCGCCGATTTCCAGGCGATTCCACTCGAGGAAATGCTCAGGGAGTCGTTGTCGGCGGGCTCGTCGTTCATCATCGAGATCACACAACGGTCGTTCGCGAGCGTCACGATGACGGTACTGAACTTCGTCGTCGTTCTGTTCGTGATGTTTTTTCTTTTCGTCGATGGTCCAGGATTTGTCGAGAAGATCCGCGACGCGATCCCGATGCCGAACAGCGAGTTCGATCAGATCGTTCGGGAGACTCTGAACACGACGAGCGCGACGCTGATCTCGACGGTGATAATCGGTTTGATCGAAGGCGCGTACGCGACAGTCTTGTTCCTCGTGTTCGGCCTGCCGTCGCCGTTTTTGTGGGGCGTCATCGTGATGATCCTCTCGATGATCCCGCTCGTCGGAACAAACCTGGTGTTGCTGCCGGCGGGTTTTATTCTCATCGCGACGGGCCGCGTGATCTCGGGCCTGTTGCTGATCGTACTCGGGTTCGGTGGAGTCGCGCTCACGCAGAACGTGCTTCGTCCGGTTCTTCTTGGCGGCCGGACGGGACTCCACCCCGCGTTGGTGCTGTTCGCGACGATCGGTGGGATCGCGTGGCTGGGCCTGATCGGCTTCCTGGTCGGTCCGGTTATCGCGTCGCTTTTCATCGTCGTATGGCGGATCTTCACGCGTCGGTACGCCGAGGAACTACAGATGAAGAACACAGCCAACTAGCCACGCTCCTTGCGACCAATTATCTGCGCAACGTGCGCCAGTATTCTCTCAGCGTTTCTCTTTCTCGGCGAGGTACTGTTCCGGTCCGAGTCGCTCGAGCCGCGCCGCGGCTTCGGTCACGGCCTCTGCGGAAGCGGCTACGCCGGCATCAATCCGCCGCATCAACGCCGGATCGGCGACCGCGAGCATACGCGCGGCGAGAAGCCCGGCGTTCCGGGCGTTGTTGATCGCGACCGTCGCGACCGGAA
>PXBQ01000182.1 GCA_003566875.1 Spirochaetaceae bacterium
GGCGAGCCGTTCGTACTCGGCGGTCGTGAGGTACGGGGGATTTGCCGTGATCATGTCGACGGGCGCGGTCAACCCCGCGAGTAGATCCGACCGCCACATCGGGATCTCGTGCCCGAGCACATTTCGCGCGTTTAATTGTGCGACGTCGATCGCGTCCTGCGAGACATCGGACGCCGATAGTTCGAGATCCGGACGTTCGTACGCAAGCGCGATCGCGATGCAGCCGCTTCCGGTGCAACAGTCGTGGACTCGGCGCACCGACGGATCGGATCGCGCCAAACGCAACGCCGTCTCGACGAGAAGCTCAGAATCGGGGCGGGGAACAAGCACTCGTTCGTCGACGAAGTACTGGAGCGAAAAAAACTCCTTGGACCGGCGAATGTACGACACGGGCAAGCCGGAGATTCTTTTCGCCAAAGTGGACTCGAACGCCGCGATCGTGTCGCTGTCGATTTCGGTTTCGTACTCGGTGAATAACCGCTCTTTGGTGCAGTCGAGAATGTGGCACAGAAGCACGATCGCGTCGAGCCACGCCGTCTCGATTCCGCTGTCACTCAGCCGCACCGCACCGGCGACCGCCGCCTGATGAACAGTCATTCCCGCCGGTTACTCAATACCGCTAAGTGCCGCTTCGCGCTCGGTGACTTTGAGTCCGTTGATGATCTCGTCGAGTTCACCTTGAAGGACGGCTTCGAGTTTGTAGAGCGTCAGGTTAATGCGGTGGTCGGTGAGGCGACTCTGCGGAAAGTTGTATGTCCTGATCCTCTCGCTTCGGTCGCCGCTTCCGATCTGGCTTCGACGTTCCGTCGCGCGCTCCGACTGTTTTTTTTCTTCTTCGATCTCGTAAAGCCGCGCCATCAGGACGCGCAACGCCTTGGCCTTGTTCTTGTGTTGGGACTTTTCGTCCTGACAGATCACGACGAGTCCGGTCGGGAGGTGCGTCAACCTCACGGCCGAGTCCGTCGTGTTGACACTCTGGCCGCCAGGGCCGGACGAGCGGTAGACGTCGACGCGGAGCTCCTCGGGCGAGACGTGTATATCGGTCTCTTCGACCTCGGGGAGAACCGCGACCGTCACGGCCGACGTATGGATCCTGCCGCTCGACTCGGTTTCAGGGACTCTTTGCACACGGTGTACACCGCTCTCAAACTTCAACTCGCCGTAGACTCCGGTTCCGGCGATCGAAAAAACGATCTCCTTGAATCCTCCTATCTCGGTCGCGCTCGACGACATGATCTCGACTTTCCAGCGTTTCTTCTCGGCGTATCGCGAGTACATCCGGAAGAGATCCGTGGCGAACAGCCCCGCCTCGTCGCCGCCGGTACCTGCGCGAATCTCCATAATCGCGTTCTTCTCGTCCATCGGGTCTTTTGGGATGAGAAGGAGTCGCAGCGACGAAGTGAGGTCCTCGACTTTCTGCTCCAGAGAGTGAAGCTCCTCGCGAGCCATCTCTCGAACCGCGTGATCTTTCTCGGTCTCGAGCAGTTCCTTTGTCTCGCCGAGTTCCTGCTCCGCTTTCTCGAGTTCCGCGTGAGTGTGCGAAACCTCCGCGAGTTGCGAGTGTTCGCGCATTATCTCTCTGTACCGTTTTGGATCTTTCGCGATGTTCGGGTCCGCGATCTCGGTTTCAACCTGGTGAAACCGCGCGAGCATTTTCCGGATTTTTTCTTCCATTCCACCGTACGTCATGGTTTCACCGATACCTCATGATTTTCTCGGGCGTAGAAACCCGAACAGACCGCCGCAGAATCCACCGACGATGTGCGCGAACTGCGAGATGCTGTCGGCCTGGAACGCCGTGATGAACTCACGAGTGAGGTATAGCGCGACGACGAGAATAAACGTGAGCGGAATATCGCCTTTGCCGAAGTTTGTGAACGATCCGAGCAGGATCATCATGAACACGATTCCACTCGCGCCGAGCAACCCGGTCGGGAGGAACAAGACGTTCAGGACGCCGGTGACGAGCGCGGTGATCAGAATCATCACGAAAAGACCGCGCGATCCGTGTTTCTCCTCTAGAATCGGCCCGAGAAGAAGGATGAAAGCGAAGTTGCTCAAGAGGTGATTCCAGTCGGCGTGCCCGAGCACATGCGAAAAAAGCCTGAGATACTCGATCGGACTCGACGTGTTGATCGACGGGCCGATCGAGAAATACCGGTAAATCAACTCACCACCGGTCAGCGCGTGCAGTAAAAGCACCCCGGTCGAGAAGAGAGTGAACGTGAGGGTTACCGGGGCATTGTACCGAATTCTCATGCGCACACGGTACTCATGCCGGACGTCGCTGTCAATTAGGGTCGGATTCGACCGAACGGGCGGCTACCGCAGAACTCCGTCGGAATAACCCGGCCCGTACAGGAACGTCTTGTGGTCGCGGCGGAATCCAAAAGCGACGAGCGCGTCGGCGTACGCGCTCTTTCGCACGGGCTCGCCGTTGACCGTTTCGACCGCGATTCGGTCGATCGGTCTGATTCGACGCGTCGAAACGTCGCGAAAGATCGCCAGGTACCGTCCGATCGCGGGTTCATCGGCGTCGACGAGAAACGTGAGATCGCGCCCGAGCCGCCGCGACACGAGAACGAGCCGCTCGTCGTGGTACACGATGTGGTTAGATGCGAGTCGCGACGGAAGTTGGTACGGGAGTTCCGACAACCCGAGTCCACACGGGGACGCCGGGTCGACCGCGCTCATCCAGTACACGGAGTCCGAGGGCTCGGCGCCGAACTCGGCGATCGTACGCGCGGTCGTGAACTGGACTCCCGGAATGTGCTCGAAAAATACGCCGCTCGTGACTTCACCCGATAACTCCATCAGGCGGAGCGTACGGAAGACGTTGCGCCACGACAATGCCGGCAGTTCGTTCGAAAGAAGCGAACGGAACACGACACCGAATCTGTCGAGCAACTGCCGGACTCGGTCCTTCGATACCTCGGCCGCCTCGATCGGATCGGGTTTCGCCGAGAGCCGCCGAACGGCCCTCCAAACGGTTTGTGATGGGTGAGCGGCGTTCCAGCTCCGGCGGTGAGCGCGTGAGAATCTCGGACGACCGTCGGTGCGGCGCGCAACTTCGGCGGCCGGCGAGCGACCGGCCGACAAGCCGGTTCCGTCGCGCGGTTCGGTTCGCGACGGCGCGCCGAACCGCGTTATGACGCCGTTTCTGAGCGGAACCGCGGTATCGGCGGTTACGAGTCCCGAAAAGACGGCCTTCCAGAGCCGGCGTACCGCGTCGTCGGCCGGGAGACCGAACGCGTTCGCGACGTCGTCGACGGTGAACCGCGCGTCGGGAGCGGACCACGGTATCGCGTCCGTCGGCGTCGCTCCGAGCGATCGGCGGTCGCTCTCAAAATCGACAAAGAGCTCTATATCACCCGCGAGCACGAACGCGATACGTTTCGCGCCGGAGCCGAACCACGTGAGCTCCGTCACGTGAAGCGCCGCGTCGAGCCACTCGGGGTAGTACGGATCGATTCGAGCCGGCAGAATATCGGTTTCCCACACCGCAACCGGCGCCGGGTACCCGAATAGCCGTTCGAGTCGTTCGTGCAGATCGTCCGGCGTTGTACCGCGACGGAGCACTCCTTGGTGATACGCGAGAAAGCGCGGGAACTCGGTGATCGGTCGCGATTGAACGACGGCGCGCTTCTTTCGCCGCATCATGCCGAGCGCACGGCCGAGATTCTCGGCGTCGCACACGAACGGTTCGTCCGAGTCGTCGATCACGATATCGCCGATCACGCCGCCGGCCTCGACGAGCTCTCCCACGGCGTCGAGTCCGGCCGGACCGAACAGCGCGCCGACCCGGCTCACCGAAACGGGACCACGCGATCGCAGCCACTGCGCGAGAAACCCCGCGAGCGTCGCGTCGGGAGCTTCGCGGTCGAGTCTCCCGAACGCCGAGTCGAGTCGCTCGCGGGGAAGCTCACCGGCCGCGGGGCGCCACGAGACCGATTCTCGTTCGAGCCCGAGCGCGCCGAGAATCCGCGGCACCGCGTCGATCGTCGCGATACACCACTCGCGCGTCGAAGTCTCGAACCATACGAGTCGATCGCTCGCGCCGTCGACCGTCGCGCTTGCGTTTTCTGAGTCGCGCCGGTCCGCGGAGTCCCTTGAGACGGCGGTGACGAGTTCTTCCCAGTCGGCTTCGGGGATCATCCCGCTTTCCTCGACGAACAGGACGAGCTCAACGGGTGAGTCGGGCGCGTACCCCGGAGCGGTTCGTGCGAGTTTTTCCGAGAGTTCGCGCGCGACCTCTTCCGTGATACTCGGCCGCAGGTGTGGCGACCGGACAACCTCGTCGAGAACCGAGAGCGAGTACGCCGATCCGGACCGCGCGTTCGGTTCATCGCCGAGGTACATGTACCGGTTTGTTTGCCTCCAGACGAGGCCGGACGCGAACGGCGACGGTGCGGCCGTGACCGCGGTCGCGAGTTCGATCTCACCGTCGGCGATCCCATCGAACACCGTCCGGAGCGCCGCGATGTCGAACGCATCCTCGAGACACTCCCTCCACGTCTCGGAGATGATCGGGAAGTCGTCGTGCCGCGAGACCACCTCGAACAAGCGTTTCGCGCGCATGCGTGTCACCCAGAGTGGGGTGCGTTTCCCAAAACCGCCCTTCGGCAACAGCAAGCTGCGCGCGGCGTTTTCGCGGAATCGTGCGCCGAAAAACTCGCTCGTCTCGAGCAGGTCCTTGATACGCGTCGCGATCGCCCTCGCGTCCGCAACCGCCCTGTCGTGTGCAATCTGCTCGATCAGGTGCGCTATCGTCGCCTCGTCGGTTCCGTCGGTCGTCTCGGCGGGCAGGCGAATTATCACCGCGTCGTCGTCGGCAA
>PXBQ01000264.1 GCA_003566875.1 Spirochaetaceae bacterium
AACGCCGACCTCGCGATGTACAGCGCCAAGGAAAGCGGGAAAAACCGGTTTGCGTTCTTCTCACCCGAACTCGACGCCCGCGCGTACCGACAGTGGCAACTCGAGCAGGGTATCAAAGCCGGACTCGAGAACAACGAGTTTTTTTTGAAGTATCAACCTCTCGTCGATCATTCCGGTCTGATCAAAGGAGTGGAAGCTCTACTTCGGTGGGAGAGCTCCGATTCCGAGGCCGCGATGCCGTCGACGTTCATTCCTGTCGCCGAGCATACCGGGCTGATCGTTCCGCTCGGCCTGTGGGTGCTCGAGACGGCGTTCCGCGACGTCCGGCGGCTCAACGAAACCGGACACCCCGACCTGTTCGTCGGCGTCAATATTTCGCCGCGGCAGTTTGCGCAGAACGACTTCATCGAGACGGTCGCCCGATCAATCGAGCGAGCGGGCATCAAACCGGGAAACGTGAAAGTGGAAATCACCGAGACGTGTATCATGGCCGCGCCGGAAGAGGCCACCGATAAAATATCGGCCTTACGCAAACGGTTTCCGGGCATTGAGATCGCGATCGACGATTTTGGGACCGGTTACTCGTCGTTGAGTTATCTCTCCCGCCTACCGGTCGATATCATCAAGATCGATCTCTCTTTCGTGACCGAACTATTCGCCGAGACAAACGAAAAAATCGTACACGCGATTATCGATCTCGCGCACTCGCTCGAGCTCGAACTCGTCGCCGAAGGAGTCGAGACACGCGAACAATGGGAGTACTTCAAGAAGCACGATTGCAGAACGCTGCAAGGGTTTCTATTCAGTCAGGCGGTTGTGTTATCCGAACTGACCTTGCTTTTGACGAGCGGGCGACTTCCCATAGCGGTTGCCGATGACCGGTCGTCTACCGCTCCTTTTTCGCCGTTGCCGTGACACGCGCTGCGTACTGCGCGTAGCTCTCAAAACTGCCGGGCTCCGCGCGCGCGATCACGACCGTGTCGCGCGACTTTTTTGCCTGATACAGCGCCGCATCCGCGCGGGCGACGCAGGCGTCGAGCGACTCGTCCGCGGCGCGTTCGGCGACGCCGACAGAAAACGTTCCGCATGGCTCACCGCCCACGTGAGCAATCGGTCCAACCGGCGTGTACACGTCGCGCGTCTCGACGTTCCGGAGCTGAGCGTGGCGCACCCTCTCGCCGAGTGCCACCGCGAGGTGAAGCGGTACCGGTGTGACGACGAGAATCACTTCGCCGCCGAATCTGATTCCGATGTCGGAGCCACGACGGATCCCGTCAAGAACGGTGGCAGCCGCATCGCGCAGGATTTCATCGCCTTTCTGGTGTCCCAATTCGTCGTTAATCCATTTGAAGTGATCGATATCGATCATCACGACGCTGATCGCTTTTGTGTTCGTCGCGTGACTCTTGATGATCGCGGGTGCTTTCTTCAGAAAGTAGTTTTTTGTCTTGAGTCCGGTCAGCGAGTCCACATACTCGGAGTCAATCTGCTCATCGAGCCTGATCGCGAGCAGATCGGTGCCGGCGCCTGCACGAGAATCGCGCTCACGCCGCCACACCTTCCGATCTTCCTCGTCGGCGACCTTAATCGTCGATCCGGACGCTCGCAGGAAACTCGCGTCGTCGCACGTAATGAACCGGTACAAGTCGGCTGTTGCCCGAAAAACGTCGAAAAAAAGCAGCTGTGCGGGCCGCGCGACGCTCGTGATCGAACAGTCGTGTTTGGCCTCGACGTATCGCCGGAGCTGTCGAATCACCGGTTTGAACTCCGGCGTGCCGGGGGTTGTGTGGGTGTGAAAATCGACGATCGGACGTTCCTCGAGCCGTTCGTACAATCTCAGTGATACGGGATCCTTCTTTCCGACGAGATCCTGGTTCACGCGCTCGCCGACTTCCGATAGCAGGAACGTGAGCCGTTCGACGAGTAACCACAGACGGCCCGTCTGATGCCCCGTGCGTTTCGCGACCGTGTGCCCGTACTGCTTAATCGCGAGATTTCGCAAGCCGTTGATCTCCTCTTCAAGCATTCTCGCGAGGTTAGTCTGAGAGAAGGCACCTGGCACAGCCTCGTCGTGCACACCGCGTGCGTACTCGTTCAGCGAACGAATATACGGATCGAACGTCGTCGCGTAGACCGCTTTCCACTCGGTCTTGAGCTCAGCCATGGTCGTCGAGATGTCGGGGCGGTCGAGCAGATCTTCGAGGGCAACGTGGTCGATCGAGTTCAGGAAATTGTCGAGAATTCGGTGAAAGATCATGATAGGCTGCATCGGGTCGTTTCGCGACACGATCTCGATATCGAATGTTCCGTGATCAAACGGTAGTACGTTTGTGAATACACGCTCGTCGAAGTACGGCAACAACAGTCGTCCCCGATCGAAATTTTCGATCCCGGAGTCGGGGAAAATTGTTGACATTATCGTGAGTAACGGGGTAAAGCGGTGTGCGAAGTCCGCGTCTTTCTCGTGCTCGAGTGTCAGAACAGCCAGCCGTTGCTGTTCCGCGAGCGCCGCCTCGCGCCTCAGCTTCTCGCGTTCGTGGAACCCTTCTACCGTCAGGATGTCTTCGTCGCGAAGTTCGAGAAACGCGTACAGGCGACGGTTCTTCTCCTCCGAATCGTCTTCGTACTCGTAAAACGCCTTCATAGCACGAAGCACGATCGGGTAGAGTTCGTACTTGAAAACCTGAAGGTTATCGAGCGCGATCCGGAACGCCGCCGCCGCGTCGTCGAGGCCTCGTGCCTCGTCACGCCGGTACGCGCGAACGACGTCGCGCGCGACGTCGAGAATTCGTTCGATTACGGCGCTCGGGACGCGCTCGGTCGTGAGAATCAACCGGTACGTTTCGCGCGTGATCCGCGCGAGTTGCGGCGCCGTGACGTTCAACCTCTTCTGTGCCGCGAGTTCGATGTACGCGAAATTGCGTCGCAATGTATCGTCGAAGTGGGCAAAATGCGACAAAAACTCGTAGCCGAACGGATCGCGCCGCCGCAGCGCATCGCCGGCTTCGCGCTCCGACGTCGCCCCGGCGGTCCCGGACCGTCCGAGGAACTTTCGTGCCGTCGCGTACAGCGCGTCGAGATTCGTCGCGAGCGTGTAGTCGTACGGATCCTCGGACAGGTAGTGTTTGACCGGCCCGATCCGGTGCAGCAGCCTTGGATTCACCAGGTCGGGAGTCGATCTGCGGACGATCGACAGCACGTCAAGGCACCGCTCGCGAAGGCCGCAGATAAGGAGTCGCTTGCTATGTGCCCACCGGTTGATGCGTCTCCTGAGTTTTCCGGTGACCGACGGAAACCAGTCTTCCAGACGGCGGCGATCGCCGTCCGGCGACGTCTTGCAGCGGCCCGAAGGGACCGCTCCCGACGATCCAAGTGTTTCGTGTTCGCGTGTATCGCGATGCGCGTGCCGTCGTTCCACCGCGCGTTGAGTTCGCACGCGCCCGAGTGCTTGCTCGAGTCGTGCCCGGGCCTCCTCGGCGCCGTACCCCGCGCCACGAAGTCGGCGATACACCGCGTCGATCTCGTCTTGCGGGGTTCCTTGCGCGATCAACCGTTTATATAATCCGTCCGTTCCCGAACCGTCGTTCTCCATCGGTTTCCGATTGTCTCCGTCGTTGAACGCTAATGAGCGGTTGTGGAGATGTCAAGTCAAGCGATCCGCATCAACCTCGAGCGACCGGTACGTGTCGCCTGTACGCCCAAATCGCCAAACCGCCGAGCACGAGACACGGCAGGATGAGGATGATCGAGACCGGCGTGTAGCTGCCCGACAGGTTGAAGAACACGCTGAAGATGTACGGTCCGACCGCGCTTCCGACCACGGTCCACGTCATCGTGAA
This sequence comes from Spirochaetaceae bacterium, assembly GCA_003566875.1. Lineage (GTDB taxonomy): Bacteria > Spirochaetota > Spirochaetia > DSM-27196 > PXBQ01 > PXBQ01. The sequence continues at coordinate 3,840 of PXBQ01000264.1, forward strand.
GCCGGTGATCGTGCCGAGTTGCGCAAGGCCGAACAGCCGTGGCCACGCAAGATTCGCGTTTACGGTCAAAAGCCCTTGCATCATGCCGTGAGAGAGTATCACGAGCGCGATCGTGGCAGGAGATCTCAACACGATGATAGAGACGAGTTGGAGGATCAATGCCGCGGCGTGCAGGATCGGGAATATCCGAATCGGGACATAGTCGCTCGCCCAACTCGAGATGAACTTCACGACGATGCCGACGACCGATGCGGGAAGGAATACCGAAACAGCGCTGAGGCGGGATAACCCCGCGGTCTCGAAAATCGAGACGACGTGAAACGTGAACGCGGTGCCGATCGCCGAGGAGAGCGTGAGTACGAGCAGGAAGACCCAGAACGTTACCGTCTTGCGCGCCTCGCCGAGCGTCCGGTCCGTACCGGTCGACGCGCCGACCGGTGTGAGGTTCGCAAAACGTCGTGGGATCCAGACGCGCCGGCGTTTAGGGCGATCGCGCAACGGTCCGTCGGGCGTCAGGCCGTACATTGTCGGGTTGTCCCGGTAAAAAACCGCCGCGACGACCGCAAAGGCGAGTAGGGCGGCGCCGACGAGTGCCCACGCGACGCGCCACGAGTACGCGCGGATCACCGCTTCGAACACCCGCGGCGCGTACGCGAATCCGAGCGTTACGGTGATACCGAGGATCGCGTTTACCTTTCCGCGCGACTTGTCGAACCACTTTAGGATCATGTTTTTCGAACTGATCATCAAAACGCCTTGTCCGAAAAACCGAAGCAGAAAAAAGCCGAACGACAGCGTGATCGCCGCGGGGACGACCGTTCCGCCGAAGGCCGCTGCGAGTCCGGCGGCCGCGTGATCGATCTGCGTCATCCCAAAAACGCTGATCCCGAGTCCGACCGCCGCGGCGGTTCCGACGACGCGCGAACCGCGACGATCGAGTACTCTGCCGGCGCGGGCGAGGAAAAGAGCGCTCGTCGTCGT
>PXBQ01000032.1 GCA_003566875.1 Spirochaetaceae bacterium
GCCGACTCACTCGGTGTCGAACTTTTCGTGTACCAGGATGAAATTCTAGGCGCGGGAACGTACTCCTCGGACCTGCGGGCCTTGTTCTCCTCCGAACTCGTGAAACTCGAAGGTTTTCTCGGTGTGACGTTTCCCTCGGGGCCGTACGGAACGTATCGTGCAGGGTTGATGATGTACTACGACACCGGCGCGGGCGGTGAGTTTTTCTCCCAACTCGGCGTGACACACTGGACGCCCGTGCAGGAGGATATTACGATCGAGAATTTCTTCCTGCTCTTTGAGCCGCGGGTACGCATCGGTCCGGTCCACACGATCTTGACGTTTTTCTGGCATCCGTCGATCTATCGTCAAGAGCCGACCGATAGCGACGGCGCGATCGACATCAACCTGAAATTCCAGTATACCGACGTCGGCACCTTCACGTCGGTTGTTGGAGTCGAGAACCTATTCGCGTTGCGTCCGTCCCAGGCCGACCAGTTCGCCATCAGCGTCGCGCCGTTCCTGAGTGTCGCGACGACCGGTGCAATATGGGACTTCAAGCTCAAGACGCGTGTATTTCCGTTTGATCTCGATGGAATGTTCGAAGGTCTCATCGGCGTAAGGACGGCGTTCTGACATGAAAAGTTACTCAAGATCAATTTTGTGCGCGGTGATCGTCGCTATCTTTGCCCCGGAAGCCCATGGCCTGAACATTGAAGCGTTTTTCACCGCGAGCAACGCGGACTTTACCGATGAGCGAACCGAGGAGACACGAGTCCTTGATCCGATGGATTTCCAGCTTGGTTTTCGGGCTAAAGCTGCCCTGCCCGTCTCCGACGCGTTCTTTGTCGAGATCGAAGCCGCACGAGATTCGGTATTGCGGAACATCCTTTTTATCGATTTTGTGCACCGCGATGAAAGGATCACCACGAGCGTCGGCCCGTACTTCGGCGTACTAAACGAACTTGAATCGCCGTGGCAGTACTTCCGCCCGGGCCTCTCCGCGATGGTGCAGGTTCGTTTTGCTCACCGCGTCTCGTTCAGTTTCCGGTCGCTCTATCCTTTTTCCCGACGGCTTACCTCTGTCGGCGACTACGTGCAGGAGTCGGCCAGGATGACCTCTTCGGTGTATCTCGCCAACGCTGTGCTGTCGGCAGAGTACAAAGACACCGCGTACACGTCGCTCGAATCGACCGGGACCCAAATCAACGAGAGACAGGAGTACGCGTTCGTCGCGGATCTGCATCAAAAAAACACGCCGTACCGAATCAGGCTTACGTTTGCGTATCATGACCGCACATTGACGTTCGCTTCCGCCCCGCCCGACACACCTGAGGTGCACTCGACCGGATCGTTGGTACTCGGCACGCGACTCGAGCTTGATTTCGCGCACTTCACGTACATCCTCGACCTGAACAACGCGGTGTATACTTTCGGAAAGAAAGACTTGATCGGCGTTTTCAACAACGAAGCGTACTTCTTCTCGGGATCTACCGGGCTTCGACTACGCGTCCAATAAAGGCTCACCGAGGCGTCACCGCCTGAACCCGAACACGCCTGCGTCAATAAAAGTGACCCGGTACCGATCGGTGTCATCGAGCCCGCTCACAAAAAAAAGCCCGTCGATTTGACGGGCTTTTTCTCAGAGGCGTTCACCAAGACGAGGGCGGTCTTAGTTGTTGTTCTCGCGCGGAGGCGCAAGCCGCTGTTGCTCGAGGAACCGGAGAATCTGAACGTCCCCGACGCGTCGCAGTTCCGCTTCACGGCGGTCGCGTTCACGCTCTTGAAGAATTCCCCAGACTTCCTCGTCGTCGATGTCGCGTTCGATATCGAGCCGCGCGCGGTCGTACGAGATGTTCACGTCTTTGATGTACGTTATAAAGTCACCGCCCTGCATCGACGCGTCGCGGTAGACCCGGAAGCCGACGAGCTTCACCATCGGCTGCATCGCGGGGTACAGCGGGAACGTGCGAAGTTCACGGTTGCGTACGTTTGCGATGTAGTTCGGATTCCTCCATTCGAGCGCACGCCAGCCGTCGAACCGAAGGTTCCCGAGGAAGATCTCGTGTTCCACGTTATTCTCGTCCTGCAGAATGACGCTCAATCCGTGCGGGAAGTTCGACCCGTACACGTTAACGGTAAGATCCCGAAGCACACCGACGTTCTTCACGACCCCGAACCCGTCGAATTTCGCCCCTCGTCCTTCTTCCTGTTGCGGAACGACAAGATCGTCACCGTCGAGCACATCGATATCCGCGTACGCGGGAATCTCGAACGGAGGTCGAATCATCGCCCACGAGTTGTACGCCGCAGTCGGGAAATTCACCCGAATACCCATGACCGCTTGATTCTCAAACTGGGCGGCTCCCTCGCGAACGCGCGCTTCGCGCACGAACGAGTTGCCGACGGTCTGGACAAACCGTGATGACGACGCGAGCTCGATGTCCCAACTCTCGATCCCGAGCGATGTCTTCATCTGAGCGCGTTGTTCCGCAGTGAAACTGGCCCCCGCGACGCTTCCGAAATCGACAAGCGTGCGTTCGTTCTCACGCGGTTCGTCGCCGGGCCAGTCGGCTGCGAGCTCGGAGAAGTCAATCAGAACAGATTGTTGGGCCGAGAGCCCAAAGCTCAGAGCCACGAGCATTATCGTGACGAGAAGGAAAAAACGTTTCATCCAAAGCTCCTTTTGCACACGGCATTTTGGCTATGCTGGTTATGCGTACTCATTTCTACACCAAATTATACGGATACCGATTCGTTTGTCAACGTTTTTTGGATGTTTGCTTCGCATCCGATTCCGTGTCGACGGTTTTTTCTCTCACAAAGGTGAGACCGGGAAGTACGGCGGCTCAAAAGGTTTTTGTCCCGCGACCGTGACGACGATCGAGTTGATCGACCGAAAGTTGAAAAGGATATTATGTCTGACGATGTCAATCGCTTCCTCGATTCCGAGCGGTGATTCGATCGTTACGGCGTGGTGAGAAAGATCGAGGTATACCTTTCCGTCGCTTGCGATCGCGATTCGGACCGTTGTATCGCGCGGCAAAACTCGACCGCTCTGAAGAATCGTTGGTCCCAGGATAATCTCGCGAACGTACTCCGCGATATCGTCTTGTGTGCCTTTGCCGCTCGGAACCGGCCGCCGTTCGCTCCGCAGTGCTTGCGTGACGGAGTCCGGGAAAAAAAACGTACGGGTAATCCGACCGTCATAGAAAACAATCGAGAGTACAATGCTGAAACAAAGCGAGAGCCCAAACAATACGATCGGGACGATCCACGGCTTCCTGTTGAGCACTCGAACGATTTTGCGCGAAAACATAACACCCCGGAATCGAGCTATTGTGGAGCCTCGAAATATCGAATGAACTCCACGATGCCATTATAGAGTCCGAGTGCGAGGTTGTGCAAGTGATCGGCGTCGGCCATCCTCAGAGCCTCCTCTTTGTTGGTAACGAACCCGAGCTCAACGAGAACCGACGGCATCCGCGCGTTACGGACGACGGACCACGAAGCGGTCTTCATACCCCGATTCGGCGCGACCTCGCCGACGGAGCCTGCGAGCCCTTTGAGCAGGCTCCGCGAGAGTAATACGCTTTCGATCGTGAGCTCTTCCTCGCGGATTGTATTGAGTATAGATAAAACTCCCGGATCGCTCACCCCGGTCGTTCGCGAGTCGACGAGACCGACCCGTCGTTCCTCGGGCGGTAAAACCCAGACCTCAAAGCCTTGGGCGCGAGTGTTGAACGTCGCGTTTGCGTGGATCGAGAGGAAAATGATGGTTTCGTTCTCGCCGAGCTCGACAGAGTTTGCCGCTTCGGTCCGCTCTTCAAGCCGGAGATACGTGTCGTCGTCCCGTGACATCATGATATCACGCTCCGGAAGGCCGCGACGTAACATATCGCGCAATCGCATCGAGACGTCGAGCACTATGTCTTTTTCCTTGATCTCCCATCGTTCGCCGTTAATCGTATGTATACCCACGGCTCCGGGGTCTCGACCTCCGTGACCGGCGTCGATAAAAATCGTACTGATGTATCTGTCGCTCGACGTCTGCCGGACGGGTTTGAGGATCGAGAGCACCGTTTCGGCGGCTTCGGCGGAAAAAATTATGTTCCCGTCGATACGCCGAATCTCGCCGAGTTCCCGCTGATTCGCGTAGTTGACGAGGCCCCAACGGGATCCGGGACGGAACGAGACGTACGTGTCTGCGTTGCGGAGTACCCCGATTCCGCGGTCGGCGTCCCATTGAAGGCGCGCACCGGTGGTCTCGAGGATTTCGTGAATCGTCTGTTCACGGGTTTCCGCGGCGAGCACGACCATCGAGATACAAAGCAGAAGCACGACAAAAAAGGCTCGTCTTACCATGTGATACTACCCAAACCTCGCAAAAGCTCTCGGCCCTTTCCTACGTTTATAGTATCGATCAAATACAACGCTGCCTGTAGACCGCCCTTCACCACCGCAAGCCAGAATTCACGCCCGGTTTTTTCGTTCCGCGAAAACGTGACGCCCGTTAGGTCTTGCGCCCGTTCGGCGACACTCGAGAACGTGCGATACGCCCAGTCGCGCGCAGGGTCGGTGCGCAGAGCATCAGGAAAACCGATAACACGGATATCGTTTGCCACAATTGAGTCGAGCGATGTGATCGCGGTCGCCGTTTCCGGTAACAGCGATTCGAACGCGTGAAAGCTCACGAATTCATCGGCTCCGAGCAAGAACGCATCGGTCCGCTCATCGCCCGGGCACAGTCGATACACCCCTCTCGATACGCCGGACTCGGCCGCGCCGATCGCCTCATCGCGGTTTTCCGCGGCCGATATCACATTGCCGCATTTTTCGAC
>PXBQ01000183.1 GCA_003566875.1 Spirochaetaceae bacterium
ACGACGATTCCCGCGATAATAAACCCCGTGATCTCGGGCAGTTTTACGACTCCGCACAGGCGGCCGATGAGATACCCGATGAGCAGCATCGCGCCGAGAGCGAACAGGACGTGCGATCCCAGGAAATCCCGGAAATCGACGACAGACGCGAGAAAAGCAGTCATAAATGCCAAAGTACCGGATCGTCCCGGTTTTGTGTAGCGGTATCGTTGTTAAACGACGCAAATCGGTGCGAATCGGTGCGAATCCCGAGCCGGGCGTTACGCGTTGTGTTCGAGTACGACTCTCACGAGCGTCTCGATGTTCTCCCACGGCACTTCGGGCTCCAGCACGTGCGTCGGGGCGAGCACAAAACCACCACCTTTGCCGAGTTCGGCGATCAGGCGTCGGCACGTGAACTCGACTTCGTCCGGGCTTCCGAACGGCATCGTCGTCTGCGTACCGACCGCACCGCGCAGCGAGAGTCGGTCGCCGAACTCGCGTTTGATCGCGTACGGATCCATGCACTCGGGTTGTATCGGGTTGAGTTGGTCGACGCCAATCTCGACTAAGTCGGCGACGATTTCGGTGATGTCTCCGTCGGAATGGTAATCGATGATGATCGAAGGGTTGGCACCGCGCGCCGCGTCGATGACCGCCGCGAGCCGCGGCTTGAGGAATCTCCTCCACATCTCGGGGCTGATCATCATGCCGCGTTGCGTCGCGACGTCGTCGCCGAGGTGCAGAACGTCGACGCCCGCCTCGGCGTACCGCGCGGCGCACGCCGTGCGGATTCGTGTGATCCGGTCCATGTGGTACTCGGCGAGGTCGGTGTCGGTCATGAGGTCGATCAGGAACGTGTCCATGCCGCGCAGATACCACGCCATCTCGAAGATCGTGACCGCCATGCCCGCGACCGAAACAAGGTCTTTTTCTTTGAGTTGACCGATCCGCTCGGTAACGGCCGTCCAGTCAAAGTCGTTATCGGGATCGGGGTACGGATACCGTTCGAACTCGCCGACCGACGTGAACCCGGCCATCGGAGCGATCATGCGCTCGAAGTGCGCGTAATCGCCGGCCTTGTGCCCGATGCCCCACGCGTCGATGTGCGAAACCGAGTCGGGATCGGGGAAGTACCGCGTGAAGTCGATGTCGCGCGTCTGCGGCCCGGCCGAGACCCACCGGAACGGCATGCTGAAGAAGTCGCGATAATCCGACTTTCCGGTCCGTCTCGTGAACTCGGCGAGCAGAGACGGGCAGAGGTCGAACTCGAACGGGACAAAGCCTTCCGCGCGCCTCTGAATCGAGTCGAGAGTGCGCTTGCGAATAGACTCTACGCGCATTACATTCCCACGACGACGTCGGCGCCGAGCCGGCCGAACATCTCCTGTTTCCGGTCGAGGTAGTACAGGTAGTTCTCGTACGTTACGTCCGGCGGGCACCGGTGATCGCAGAACGGGATGAAGCCGCCACGTTTGACGTACGGCACGAGCGTTTCGAAGTACGCGTCGATCTGCTCGCGCCCGGCGATCATCTGGATCTTGTCGAATCCACCCATGATCCGGAGAGTCCCCTTGTGCGCGTCGAGCAGCTCGCCGGGGTGCGTGCACGAGTTCACTTCGAACGGGAAGAGCGCATTGATGCCGCCGTCGAGGAGCCCCGAGAGAATCGGCCTCACGTCACCGTCGCTGTCGGTGTACCAGATCTCCACTCCGTTCTGTTCGAGCTTTTTCCGGATGCGTTTATACCTCGGCACGACGACCGAGTTGAAGAACTCGACGGTCACGATCGGACCGTTCTTGAAACAGATGTCTTCCCAGCCCGATGCGAAATCGAACTCGAAGTGTGGGAGAACCTGATCGAGGAAATTCTCGACGAGCACACACGCGGTCTCGACCATGTCTTCGACCATGTCCGGATAGTCGTACGCGGCGTACGCGAGCCCCTCGAACGTGAGCATGTCGCGCACCTTGCCGATCATCGAGCCGCAGTTCACGCCGAGCGGATACTCCCGGTCGGCAGGATGCCGCTTCTTCAACTCCTCGACGTCGACCACGCGCTCGCGAGCCGACGCGTCGAACCGGGCTGCTTTTTCGCGTTTCCAGTCGTCGGGTGTCACGATCGAAGCCTTCGTGTAGTGGGGGATCGTCGAGTGGGAATCCATCGGAACCTCGGCGTAGAGACCGTCGCGGTTGATCATGACCCGTGTGTTACCGCTCTCCGAGACGACTCGTTCCTCGAATGGAGGCGACATCCACGTGTTGCCCGAAATCACCGCGATTCGGTCGAAGTTGAAGAATCGATTTGCCTCGGCCTCGGTCGTGACTCCGTTCTCGACGAAACCGCTCCACTCGAGGTAGTTCTCGGCCCAGTAGCCGAACTCCATGTTGAAACACCGATCGACCGGTTGAAACCGCATCTGTCGTGCGAACCGTTCCCGATCGGTCATGGCCGAGTCCCACCTCGGGCGGCAGGGTTTGATATCTTTCATCTACGCTACGCGGTGCAGAGCGCGAGAGCGGAGTCGGCGGCGCTCGCGGCGTCGGGAGCGTACGCATCGGCGCCGATCGTGTCGCAGAAGTTCTGCGTTACCGGGGCTCCTCCCACCATGATTTTGACCCCGTGCAGACCGGCGTCTTTCGCCTTTTGAACGACTTCCTTCATCTCGCCCATCGTCGTCGTGAGCAGCGCCGAGCACGCGATTATCTGTGCGTTGTTTTCTTTGGCTGCAGCGACAAACGCGTCGGCAGTGACGTTGGTTCCGAGGTCGATGACTTTCATGCCCTTACCCTCGACCATCATCTTCACGAGGTTTTTCCCGATGTCGTGCAGGTCACCTTTCACGGTGCCGATCACGACCGTTCCGCGCTCTTTGACTCCCGCCTCGACCAAGAGCGGTCGAATCAGCTCGATGCCGCCGTTCATCGCGCGCGCGGCGATCAAGACCTCCGGGACGTACACTTCGTTGTTCTTGAACTTCTCGCCGATAATACCCATGCCGGCCATGAGTCCGTCTTCGAGGATCTCCCGGACGGGCGTTTTTTCGTCGATCGCTTGTTGCACCAGCGTCTTCACATCCTGCGCCCTGCCTTTCTGAAGCGCCTCGGAGATGTCGTTCAATAGAGCCATTCATTTCCTCCTGGTAGTGGTGTCGTTTTCCGACTTCCACCACATTGTAATCGATTTCACACCGGAAACGCCATGCGTTCCACGTATGCTTCCATAAATTTTATCGAGCTCGAAAGCTCGATGTACTGCGTCGCGGCGCGGACCTTGTCGACGTCGACGCGGGCGGCGTCCGATACGAGGTACGCCGCGGCGCCGGTGCCCGCGGCGTTGCCGAGTGACCGCGTTTTGCGCGCCGACTCACGCGGAATCAGTCCGAGCCGCGCGGCTGCGCCGATATCGATGAAACTTCCGAATCCACCGGCGAGATACACGCGCGCGATCTCCTCGGGGCCGACGCCCCACTCGTCGAGCAATGTATCGACGCCCGCAGCGATCGCGGCTTTCGCGAGTTGGACTTCCCGCGCGTCACCCTGCGTGAAGACGATCGGCTCTCCGGATGTGGTCTCATTGGCCGGTACGACGATGAACGCGGGTGCCCCGTCGATCGTCGTGATGCGTTTCTCGTACAGCGCGCGTGCGTCGCTCGGCACGGTCTCGATCGCCTCGTCGACCGGCACCATGCGGCCGGTCTCGTCGACAACTCCGTCGTCGAGCAATAACCGAAGCACGTCGACCACTCCCGCGCCGCAGATGCCGAGCGCCGACTCGTTCGCGATCGTCGTGTACTGCGTCGTCGCGCCGCAGCGCATGTAACTCGCAACCGCACCCGCGACACCGCCGCAGCCGCACCGAATCGTCGCGCCTTCGAACGCGGGGCCCGCGGCGGTCGAGCACGCGAGCAGCCGCGATTTGTTCCCGAGAACAATCTCGCCGTTCGTCCCGATATCGATGAAGAGCGTGAGGCGCTTCGATCTGGACAGTCGTGACGCCATGACACCGGCGATGATATCCGATCCGATGTACGCCGAGATCGCCGGCAGCACGTGGACGCGAAATCCGCTTGCTACGTCGATGCCGATCTCGCTGCCCCGAACGACGATCCCGTCGGTCATCACGGGAATGAAAGGGGCGGCCGCGATGTGACGCGCTTCGAGACCGAGTAGAAAGTGAATCATCGTCGTGTTCCCGACTATGGCGGCGCCGAGAAGGTCGCTCACATCGATGCGATTCTTGTCCGCAAGACCCCGGATCATCCGCGTTATCTGTTTCCGGATCGCATCGGCCGCCGCGCCGCGCCGGGTTCGTGATTCGCTCTCGATGCGCGACACGACGTCCGCACCGAATGGAGCTTGCGCGTTGAGCTGCGACGCCGCGTCGAGCATCTCGCCGGTTCGGCAGTCGAGCAGGTACACCGCGACGGTCGTTGTACCGATATCGACCGCGACCATCGCGCGCTGCGCCTGCTCGGATGTCGGCCGTACACCGATAAGTGTCGGTTCGGGGCCGTCCGTCAGTATCGCGTCAAAAACCAAAGAGCCGTCGTCCGACGGAGTCTCACGGAGTATCGCGGAAATACCGGCGAGCTCGTGCGGGGAAAGGTCGGCGCGGGTGCATCCGGCCGCGTCGACCGCGCGCGTCACGTCAGAGCGCTGATCCTCCAGGCTCGGTGCGGGCGCGGAGACGGTGTCCGCCGAGAAAAGCGAGCGGAAACGCGAGGAGAACTCCTGCAACTTAGTTTTGGTGTATGCCGTCGTCCGGCGATCGGGTAGCGCTACGACCATTCCGTCGGCCGGGATCACGCGGCACGCGAGGCGGACTCCCGCGGCCGC
>PXBQ01000310.1 GCA_003566875.1 Spirochaetaceae bacterium
CCGGTGGTGCTCGCGGCGAAGGCGGGGCACAACGGAGTGCCGCACAACCACAACGACGTCGGTACGTTTGTGTTCCACGTCGACGGCGAGACGCTGTTGTGCGACCCTGAGCGCGGACTGTACGACAACTACAAGAAGGTCGGCCACGACGCGGTGCTGTTTTCGAACTCGTACGGGCACAGCGTGCCGGTGATCGGCGGCACGCCGCAATCGAAGGGCGAAGAGTTTGCGGGGAAAGTGACGGTTTTTGAGCCGGACGGCGACGCGAAACGCGTCGAGATGGACCTCGCGGGGGCGTACGACCACCCCGGGCTCACGAGCGCTCTCCGTGTGTTTGAGCTCCGCGACGCGGGCGAGACGGCCGGCGAGCTCATCGTCGAGGGTCGGTACACGGTCACCGGCGATCCTGTCGTGGTCGAGGAGGCGTTCGTGACGTGGAACCGGGTCCTGGTGAGCGGAGAACGGGCGCTGATCATCGGCGACAGACGCGTGATCGAGCTCGTGATCGAAGAGCCTACGGGAGCGGAGTTCCGGCTCGAGGTCAAGGAAAAAGAGTCGGCAGAGAACGACAAACCGGTACCGCTGAAACGATTGTCGTTCGTGACGCCGAAGGGGGCCGACGTCAAGACGCGGGTGCGCGTGAAGGTGTTGCCGTAAAAAGCCGGAAGCGATGTGTCGGCCTCGAACTCGCGACCGGACGGTTTTGTAACGGGCGCGCATCGAAATACAGGAGATTGTACGATGAACATTCTGCTTATTACCGTCGATCAACAGATTGCGGCGTCACTCGATTCCGACTTTCCGGTAAAACTACCGAATATCGAACGGTTGAAACGACGCGGCGTACATTTTACACACGCGTACACACCTCACGCTCAATGTACGCCCGCGCGCGCGAGTCTGTTGACGGGGCTGCTACCGCACGCGCACGGGATGTTCAACAACTGTCACAACTCGGCCCGATTGCGCGAGAACCTCGATACGTCGATACCGACGTATACGCGTGCGCTTAAGGAAAACGGGTACGTTGTCGGTCAGGTTGGAAAGTGGCATATATCGAATACGACGTCTCCGACCGAGTACGGAATTGACGACGTCATTCCGGCGCGCGGTGAACGACACACGGTTACCGATCCGATTCTCGTGAAGGAAAAAATCGCCGGCGGCGAGATCATGAGTGGTGTCGTAGAAGGAGACGAGGATCGATTCCACGAGCATCGCGTCGCAACCGGTACGATCGATCTGATGCGGAGGTACCACGCCGGGTCAAAGCCATGGCACATACGGATGGAGTTCTCCGGTCCGCACGTCTCGTGGATCGTACCTCGGCGATTTTCGGCGCTGGTCGCTCCCGACGAGATCTCGTTGCCCAAAAACTTTTCCGAAGACTTCCGCGGAAAACCCGTTCTGCAGTGGCGGCAGCATCGGAACGCGAATCTCTGCAGCTGTTTCCACGATGAGGAATGGCTCAAGGCGAACTTGGTGCGGTACTACGGATTCATCGCGTTCATCGACGAACAGATCGGCCGAGTGCTCGATGAAATCGAGTCGCTCGGCGTCGAGGATACCACGATGATCGTCTTTGCCGCCGACCATGGAGAGCTTGCCGGCGCGCATAACAGAATCGGCAAAGGCGAGTTTGGTTACGATGAGTTGATTCGGATTCCGATGATTGTCGCTTGGCCGGGAGTCCTTCAGGCTGGGGTCTCCGATGAGTTCATCATGTTCCACGACCTGAACCCGATCATGGTGACGGCGGCGAACGGGGATGTTCCGGAGGGACTACACGCGCGCTGCGTGATCGGGAAAGACGGAAGTATCCGCGGCCGCGATTTCGTACTGACGGAACACCACGGTACGATGCAGCCCGTCGTCATCAGGGTGTTCCGGGATCGAAAGTACAAGTATGTGTTCAATCCATTTGCGACCGATGAGTTTTACGACCTTGAAAGCGATTCGGCCGAACTGGAAAACCTCATCGAGGACTCTCGGTACGTCGACCTCGTGGCGTCGTATCGTGCCAAGATCCTTCGTGCACTCGAGGATGTGAACGATAAGTGGTACCCCGCGGCGCGGCAGTTCTTGTCCGAGCAGTCGATTCGCGATCAAGAGCCACGGCCGTGGTTGTGACGGAGAATCCCGATGGAGCTTTGCTTGAATTGACCGGCTGGAAATGAAACGGGCACGGGTGACATTCCCGTGCCCGCAAATCGTACATGTCAGCAGGCCGCCGAACCGATACTAGCGTCCGCGCGTCGTGAAGTACTGCTCGGGAGTCGTGGGTCCCGGGGTGGGGTAGTTCCATGACCCGGGCATGACTTCAGGTACGTTGTGGAAGTCGTTTCGAACGACCTTGTAACCGGGTGGGGGAATGACGATTCCGGTTAGACGAAAGCTCTCGCGCGAGATCTCGAGAACTTCGGTCATGAGCTCGTGTTGTCGTTGGGGGTCGCCGACCGATCTTACCGCGTCGTACAGTTCCAGTTTCCTTTTCACAGGTGCAGGTGGCTCTTCGGCGAGAGCGTGGTCGGGATTATTGTACCAGTACGACCAGCCGATACCGTGGTGGGCACCCCCGGCCACCGGGATCCACCGGACCGGCGTCATGATCGGGTTGAGTCCTCCGGTTCCCTGCCAAACCATAATGTCGTGCAGAAGGTTTCCTTTGCGTTCCCACAACAAAGACCTGTCCATTGGGCGGAAATCCATATGGACCCCGACCTCGCGCCAGTAACCTTGAATTAACTCGAGCACGGCGATCTGCTCGTCTGAGTTGATCAGCTCGATCATGAGGCTGATCCGGTTACCGTCGGGGCCCACCCGGTACCCTTGCGAGTCTCTCTGAGTGTACCCTGCGCGGTCGAGGTGCTCATTGGCGAGCTCAACGTCGTACTCGGTGAATTGCTTCGCGAATTCTTCGTCGAAGAAAGCCGAAGTGCGTAACGGCGCAACCTGCCACGGCTCGGCCAATCCCGCGAAGATCAAGTCGTTGATTTCGTCGCGATTTATCGCATGAGATAATCCGACTCGAAAATTCTTGTTTTCGATGACTTCGCGCTTCACCGGATCCTGATGGGTGAAGTTGTAATGAAGAGCCATCGCGGTGGAAGAGTCAGAGACCTCTTCGATGAACCGGAAGTTTCCGCGGTCCATACTCTGGAACAAAACCGGCCTGTTCGCGGCGTTCGCGACGTGTCGGCCGATCAAGTCATACTGTCCGTCCAAGGTCCGAAGTAACACGACTTCGCCGTCCTGCAAGACGTCGAACACAACCCGGTCGAGATACGGGAGTTGATTTCCTTCCGTGTCGACCTTCCAGTAGTACGGGTTCCGCTCAAAACGAACTTCGGTCGTGGTGCCGTCGTATGGGTTTGTGACGACCCAGCCGTTCAATGTCGGCTGCTCGACATTTGCCGTCCGGTTATTCTTGTGATCAAAGAGATCGACCCAGTCGCCGAAATCTTCTGCGCGCAAAACCTCATCGATATCCGGATTGTACTCCGCGTGAAACTGCTCGAAGTAGTGCCGCGCGTAGCTCACGACATTTTCGCCGAAACCAGGAGACGCGAGGGTCTGGAGGAAAAGGCCCGAAGGGCCGGCAAACCGAAACGTGAGCGAGTACTCGTCGTGGACTTCGACGTCCAGCAACTCTACACCCGCGACATCCATGCATCCAGCGGTCAGATTCGGGTTTGAGAACACCGCTTCGAACCAAAATCGGATATCGGCCGATGTAAACGGGTGCCCGTCCGACCATCTCATTCCTTCGCGCAGTTGAAACGTGAACGCGGTTGAATCGTCGTTCACGGTAAACGATTTGGCGATGTCGGGGATCACACCGGACCAGTCCGGAGCCCACCGTACCAGCATGTTGTAGAGAACCGTTCGCGTCATGTTGGCCTCGTCTGCGCCGCCCAAGACCGCTCGCCTCCACGTTCCGCCGTACTCGCCGATCCGGTCGACCGGCTCAACCACGAGAGGCTCGCTCGGCAAACGTTGTTCGAGTGGCGGAAGGTCACCGGCGGCGACAAGCGCTGCCAGCTGCGGTGCTTCGTTGCCGATTTCGGCTGCAACGGCTGCCTCCGGTGCCTCTTTCGCGCCTCCTGCAAACAGTGACGCCGATGATACTATCAAGCCGATGAGAAATAATCCGACGACTTTCTTGGTCATGAAACCTCCCTAGACTTTCAGAAATCCGATTGCCATTTGAGCGCGACACGCTGTTGTCGGTCCGTTTGGATATCCCGCTTCGGTCGACGCGTCGCAACCATATATGCTAATCGAACGTCATATTTGATCGGTAGATTGTAACACAGATGCTCCGAATGTCAAAATTTTTCCGCGCCCCGGTGGCGATCAGATTTTTTTCGAACGCGGCGCCGTTTCGTCAGCGTTAGCGAGTTCCTGCCTTCGTGTTTTGCGTTTCGTCAGAGTTGACAATTCTCGAAACTGTGGTAGCCTTACGTGTCACATATAAGAAATACGTATCGTATATGGATCAGGCTCTTTAGAGTGTCGTTCCCTGATGCAGGCTATCGGATCAGTGGTGTGACGGGTCTACCAGGAGGTTGGATGTCCACGGTCAATATCACTTACTCGCAAAAAGAACTTGAAACGTTGGTCGCAAAACCGATGTCCGCGGCGACGCTGGTCCCCGAGCTCGTCGAGGCCGCGCGAAACCCTGCGAAACTCAGGTCGCACTCCGCGTTGCCCGCGTTGCTCGCGGAAGGCGCAGAGGTGCTCGCGGCGGTCCACGAGATCCCGGACCTCAGGTACACAACGTAC
>PXBQ01000371.1 GCA_003566875.1 Spirochaetaceae bacterium
ATAGGCGCGGTCTTCTTCTTCCTTGTCCCGGCGATCGGTTCTTTTTCGATCCGGCGAAAATGGAGGAGTTTCAGGTCGCGATTGACGTCTTCCGCGGCGTCGCCGGTTGCGACGTATCGGCGACTGCGTACGGGTGAAGGCACCACGGATCAGGCCGCCATCGGCGTGTTCAGATTCTTCGGCATGCTCGAAGCTATTCTCGATAACGATACCGTTTGGATCCGCGACGGGGATGTCTCACTGTCGGCCGAGTTGAACGACGAAAAGGTATACTTGCTGGCGACCGGCGTCGCGTTGTCCGAGCCGCTTGACGACGAAAAAACACCGGTGAGTATCCCGTGGTCAAAAGTCGGTTCGTTGATCGAGGGCACCAAAGTCTTCATTCACGGGACGTTGTTTACAGACGCCGGTCGCGCGGTCTTTCGATCGAGCCCCGGCACACCCTTGTTCGTGATCCTGTTCGACGGAGACGAGCACGACCTCTCCCGCCGCGCGATCTGGACCGGTCGTCAGCGAAATGAGTACTGGAATCATCTCACGCCGGCGTCGCTCGCCGTCGGTTCGTTGGCTATGATCGTCGCCGCATACGTGGCGCTGAATGTCCCGGGTTTCGGGTACGTGGCGCGAGCGGCGGTGACCTTCGGGTTGGCTCCGGTGCTCCCTCTTTTCCCGCCGGGCGTAGCGTTTTTTTTCCTGTATCGGAAACTATGGCGCGACGGGCGGGTTTTGCGTGCCGAACGCGACCTGGTGATGCTTCCGATTACGACTGCCCTCGGCGATCACGACACCGCGATGCTGCCGGGCGGCGAACAGTACGTTTCAAGAGTTGTCTCCCGCGAGGAACTCGACGGTCTCGTCGCGTCGGGTCTCGCGATTCAAGACGTGACAACTCGTCCGCGCGACGATGTTCAGTGGTACGCGTTCGGCAGGCCCGCCGACGGCGGCATAGCGCCGCCCGAAGATCCGATCGTTCCGGGGGTTGTGATCCCCGGGGAGCCTCGCCGCCTTTCCATTGATTGCGCTCGTCGGGCCCGTAGTTACGAGATATTCGCTCTACTTGTGTTCTTCGCCGGCCTTGTGACTAACATGGCGCTTGTCTTCTTTCTGTTAGGCTATGTCGTTCCGTAGCCGCAACTTCCGGCTAATCCTTTTTCTTCGCAAAATTCACGTTCAGCTTCCGCCCACGGAATTCGGTTCCGTTGAGCGATTCGATCGCGGTCGTCGCCTTTTCGGGCGTGACTTCGACGAACGAGTAGTTGTCGAGGATCTTAATCTGGCCGAGATCGCTTCCCTCGAGCCCGTCAACGTTCGAGAAAAGCGCGAAGAGGTCTTTCGGGAAAACCCGTTTATTCTTGCCGATTCCCACGAAAATACTCGACATCTCCCCGTTCTGTGACGAGGTGGCGCGTTGTGGTTCCGCGCCTGTATTTGCTTTCGTGTTCGCTTTCGTGTTTGCTTTCGTGTTTGCGTTTCCAGTAGGCATTATCGTCGGCGATGAACCCGACGTAAGCTGTTTGAGAAGATACGCTGCGAAGTATCCTCGGACGAAAAACGAAACATTCTTGTTCACCAAGCGACGATACTCGTTGAGCTCGTCCGGATCTTCTGACTCGTGGATGCGGCGGACGATATCACGAATCGTTTTTTTCATCGTATCATGGTCAAAACGGTTCTTTTTTTTCATAGCTGGCTCCTTCCTGTTGAGTTCGGGAATGTTGATGTACGACGGTCTTCGGAATAATGAAACGATCTCCTGGGCGGGTACATGAATCGTCGCGGAGAAAATCACCGACCGCGGTAGGGTCGTGAACCTCGAAAAAATAAACCGAAGGTCCGCGTTGAAGCCCGCCGCATCGCCTTCGTCGGGTTCGTGAACGATGCAGGCTTTGACATGCGATAATGGGAGATCGTCCCGCCGTAAAAAATCGATGATGCGATCGGATGTTCCTATAACGATTTCGGGCTTTGTCGTTATCCGTTCCGCCTCCTTTCGGTACACGTCGTCAGCTCCGAGACCGACCGTACGTGTTCGCGGTATTTTTGCGGCGTATTCGCACGCCTTCTTGACCATTGCCGGTTCGGGAAGGATCACGAGCACCTGGCAGTCGGATCCCGGACGAATCGAGGCAAATCGGACGAGTGAGAGCAAGAGTTCCGGTTCGACGGGGACGTCGCCGGTTTCAATTACTAGGTCTCTGTGTTTTCGAAGAAACGGTTCAATTAACTGAATGTATCCTGCGTTTCGCATTGTTGGTTTTTTCCAATTATCGGTGCTATAACAATATAAGTTACCGGCCGTGTGTGTCAATAAACCCGTCGGCAATTCACGGCAGCGCGGCACGAAAGAGAGGCGAAAAACCGGAGCAGGCGGATGGCAGTAGACAGAATATCGGTGAAGAGATTATAAAGTTCCGCTCATAGCGGTCGATACTCGGTGAAGGAGAGACAATGAAACGTGTGTTTTTCGCGTGCGTAACGCTTCTTTTTGCGCTCGGTAGTGTCGGTGCCGACGAGGTCGAGTTTCGGTTTCGATACCGTGAGAACGACAGGTACCGGATCATTACGACCGTGAACCAGGTCGTTCACCTCGACGGCCGGTACTCGCACTCGGCGGTCATTCACAACCGGATCGCGGTGAGTGTACCGCGAGTCGAGGACGGGCGAGCTTTTCACGAGGCGACGTTTCAGACGTCCGAGGAGTCGTCGACGGTGGGGGGACCGTTTCGACTCCAGTCCGAGTATCCGTCGGAGTTCTGGCGCGATGAATTCGGAGCGTACGAGATCGCTCCGGAGTTCTTCATGCCGGTTGTTCGCGACGTGCCGCGATTCCCTGAAGAGCCCGTGCGGGTGGGGGACACGTGGGCGCTCGATGGCCACGAGGCGCACGACTTCCGGCACAGTTTCGGCATTCCGGACGTATTCCGGTTCCCGATTCCGGTGAGATACGAGTACCTCGGCAAGGACGATCTTGACGGTGAAGAATACGATGTGATCGCGATTTCGTACAATGTCTTCTATCGGCCCAACCGTCGATACGATTCGCCGGAGTATCCGACATTGATAACCGGCTCGACCGAGCAGCTTATGTACTGGGACAACGTGCGCGGTCGCCCGTACTACTACACCGAAGAGTACGCGTTTTTTTTCCGGCTCTCGACGGGACGTACGGCTCAGTTCGAGGGCACCGCGGAAGGAAAGGTTGTAGAGTCGCTGCCGTTCGACCGGGAGGAGGTCCGCGATCAGGTCGAACGCGACCTCAAGGACGGCGGATACGACGCGGCGGTTACGAGCGACGACCGCGGCGTGACGATCACTATGGACGACATTCAGTTCCTCGCCGACTCGTACGATCTTCTCGGGAGCGAAAAAGTGAAGCTCGATCTGATCGCGACGGTTCTCAAGAGGTATCCCGACCGCGACATCATGGTGTCGGGACACGCTGCGCGCGTGGGAACCGAAGAGTACCTTCAAGAGCTCTCGGAGAACCGCGCCGCCGCGGTCGCCGAGTACCTCGTCGAGATCGGCGTCGAGCCGCCCGAGCGTGTCGTCACCCGAGGCTACGGCTCTTCCGTCCCTGTCGGCGACAACACGACCGTCGAAGGCCGCCGAAAAAACCGCCGCGTCGAGATCACGATTCTTGAGAACTGAGCGGCGTGTTACGACGATGAGAACCGCGCTTTCGCTTGACTTTCGCCGGGGCATACGTGAGATTAATCAAATGCGTCTTTTTGCCGCCACGGTGATTTTTGGCGTCGTTTTTTCACTTCTCGGTTGCCTGAACCCGCTCTTCCCGCGGACGGATTCCGAGTTGCCCGAGATTCAGAGTGCCGAACCGGATGATCCGCTCTACTCACCAGGGGTGCTGTACGATTCTGACGTGACCATCGACCAATACTGGAACTATACGATGATTGAAATGCCCCAAGCGTGGGGTTTCATGCACGATCCGAATTTCACGAATCGATTCGGTTCCTCGGTTGTCGCTGTTATCGACTCCGGATACGCCGAGCATAATGATCTTCCTCCCGAGAATCTTCTGATCGACGATGCGTGGAACTTCTTTGACGATACCGGTAACGCGCTCGATTCGGGTGGGTACTCCAATCCTTGGCATGGTACCCACGTTGCGGGGACGATTGCTACCGTTACAGACAATGAATCGGGTGGATCCGGAATCGGCTGGAATCGTGTGCGCGTTATCCCTCTGAAGGTCTTCCCGAACCGGGACCCTACCAATAACGACGGCCAGACAATCACGACAGCGGTAGTCAATGCTGTTCTTTACGCCGCCGGGGAACAAAATTCATCAGGCAGAGTTCCTGCTCGCCGTGTCTCTACAATCAACATGAGCCTTGGCGGTTCAAGCGACAACGCATTCCTGGCCGAAGCGGTGGAAATTGCGGTCGCGCGCGGTCTGACGGTTATCGCGGCTGCCGGTAACTCCGGAGATGGTGCGAACACGCGCATGTACCCGGCCGCACTCGACAGCGTGATCGCGGTTGGTGCCGTCGGGCCTTCCCGTAGGCGAGCCTCTTACTCCAACTACGGGGATTACCTGGAGTTCGTCGCCCCCGGGGGTGAACTTTCCGGGGACCCACGGGACCGTATCTGGAGTACCGTCGGCGAAACATCGACCGCGTACGGGGACATGATCGGCACTTCGATGGCGGCGCCGCATGTGGCGGGGGTGGTGGGGTTGATGTACGCGTATAATCCGAATCTCACGCAGTACGCGGTGCGTGACATTCTCCGGAG
>PXBQ01000235.1 GCA_003566875.1 Spirochaetaceae bacterium
AAGGTGAGGTTCTCGAACACAACCAGGCGCTCGCCGATAATCCCTCGCTGGTGAATGAAGACCCGTTCGGTGCCGGGTGGTTGATCAAGATAAAACCGAAAGACGTCTCGCAGCTCGAGTCCCTGATGTCGACCGACGAGTACGAGTCGTTCACGCAGAATCTCGACGAATAATACGCTATGGCGTACATATCCAACACTCCCGACGATGTCCGCGTAATGCTCGACGCGCTCGGCCTGAAGAGTTGCGACCAACTCTTTGCCGATGTACCGGAGCGCCACCGTTTCCCGAAGATCGATTTGAAACCCGAGTTGTCCGAAATGGAGGCGCTCGCGGTGCTGTCGGAACACGCCGATCGGAACACACCCGCGAGCTCGCTGTCGTTTCTCGGCGGCGGTGCATGGAACCACTTCATCCCGTCGGTCGTCGACGCCCTGGCATCGCGCGGTGAGTTCACGACGTCGTACACTCCGTACCAAGCGGAAGTCAGCCAAGGGACACTACAAGCGCTGTTCGAGTACCAGAGTCTCATCGCCGAGTTGACCGGCATGGACGTCGTGAACGCGTCGCACTATGACGGTGCTACCGCGGTTGCCGAAGCGGCTTTGATGAGTGTTCATGCATCGCGCGATGCGCGGAAGAAAGTTGTTCTGTCGCGTGGAGTTCACCCGTACTGCCGATCGGTGACGCGCGCGTACCTTGACGCGATGGACGCGATCGTCACCGGAGACGACCTCGACCGCACACCCGGCGAGCTTGCCGCTCAGTGCGATACACAGACGGCGTGTCTTGTCGTGCAGTTCCCGGACTTTTTCGGCCGTACTTTCGATCTTGACGGTCTCGCCGAGACGGTGCACGCCGCCGGAGCGCTGCTCGTCGTTCACGTTGACCCGATTGCGCTCGGTCTGTACAAGGACCCCGGCTCGCTTGGAGCCGACATCGTAACCGGTGAAGGGCAACCGCTTGGGATCCCTGTCTCTTTCGGCGGCCCGTATCTGGGGATTTTCGCGTGCCGCACGCCTCTTATCCGGCGTATGCCCGGGCGGCTCGCCGGAGAGACGCTCGATTCCAACGGGCGTCGGGGTTTCGTTCTCACACTCAACACGCGCGAGCAACACATCCGTCGCGAGAAAGCGACCAGCAACATCTGTACGAATCAGGGGCTGATGGCTTTGCGCGCGGCGATTTATCTCTCGGCTATGGGGCCGACCGGCCTTCGAGAGGTCGCGGAGTTGTGTTATCACCGTGCGAACTACGCAGCACACCAGATCGCCGGGTTGCCCGGGTTCACGGTAGACTTCACGACGCCGTTTTTCAAAGAGTTCGTCGTTACCTGCCCGATCGAGGCCGAGAGTCTCGTCGAGGGTTTGCTTCCGGACAGGATTCTCGCGGGCGTGCCGCTTTCGCGGTTTGAGCCGGGGCGCGCGAACGACCTGCTCGTCTCGGTCACCGAGATGAACCCCAAGACGTCGATCGACACGTTCATCGAGGCCTTGTCTCGGGTGGCTTCGGTGAACGGAAAGGAACAAGGAGCGCGATGATGAGACAATCCCTTCCACCGCTTTTATGGGAAACCTCGCGGCCGGGAAAACGCGCGACGTGGTTTTCCGAATGCGACGTACCAAAAACCGAAATCCCGAGTGGCTTGGTTCGGGACGACGCCGCGCACCTTAATCTGCCGGAACTGTCGGAACTCGACGTTGTTCGGCACTTCACGCAGTTGTCACAGACGAACTACGCGATCGATACGACGTTCTACCCGCTCGGCTCGTGTACGATGAAGTACAACCCAAAGCTCAACGAAGCTGTCGCGGGCATGCGGGGTTTTGCCGCTCATCACCCGTTGGCGCCGGTCGCGGCGAGCCAAGGATCTCTCGCGGTTCTGCACGAACTGCAGGAGCAGATCAAGGAAATCGCCGGGTTCGCAGCCGCGTCGCTTCAACCCGCCGCGGGGGCGCAGGGTGAGCTCGCGGGCGTTTTGATGATCCGCGCGTATCACCGCGACCGGGGTGACAAAAAAAAGACACGAATTCTGATTCCCGACAGCGCGCACGGCACAAACCCGGCGACGGTCACTATGTCCGGCTTCACCGCCGTCGAGATTCCGTCGGACCGCGAAGGCAACGTCGATCTCGAGGCGCTTCGGCGTGAGTGCGACGACACCGTCGCGGGTCTGATGATCACGAACCCAAACACCCTTGGACTGTTCGAGTCGCGAATCGAAGAGGTCATCTCGGCGGTTCACGACTGCGGCGGTCTCGTGTACGGAGACGGCGCGAACATGAACGCGATTCTCGGAGTCGTCCGGCCCGGCGATCTTGGCATCGACTTGATGCACTTCAACTTGCACAAGACGTTTTCGACGCCGCACGGCGGCGGAGGTCCGGGCGCCGGCCCGGTCGGAGTCGGAGAAAAGCTCAAACCGTTCCTTCCGGGACCGATCGTGGAACGAACCGGTGACGTGTTCTCCTTTCACACCCCCGAAAAGACAATCGGGCGGCTCAAGGCGTTTCACGGTAACTTTGGAATGCTGCTGCGCGCGTTCACGTACATTCTGGTGCACGGCCCCGAGGGGTTGCGCGCGATTGCCGACAACGCGGTTCTTAACGCGAACTACCTGAAGAAACTCATAGAAGAGACGTACCCCGTCCGGTACCGACGACCGTGCATGCACGAGTTCGTTGCGACGCCGCCCGATGCCGACGGCGTGCACACGATGGACATCGCGAAACGGCTGCTCGATTACGGTTTCCACGCGCCGACGGTGTACTTTCCGCTGATCGTGAAAGAAGCGCTCATGATCGAGCCGACCGAGTCGGAAGGACGCGAAACGCTTGAGCAGTTCGCCGAGGCGCTGCTGCAAATCGCGCGCGAAGCGTCCGAGACGCCCGAGACCGTCACGTCCGCCCCTGTTACGACGCCGGTATCTCGGCTTGACGAAGTACGCGCGGCTCGGCAACCGGTCCTGCGGTACCGCAGCCGATCGTAGTGGCCCGACGGACGTTACGGCGCCGTCAGTGCCGCGGTTGTAGCGTGGACGGGATTTCGCTATATTAGGCCGATGAAACACTCAGGTTTTGATTATCAGGTAAAAGACATAAAACTTGCCGAGTGGGGCCGCAAGGAACTCGACATCGCGGAGAAGGAGATGCCGGGTCTTGTCGCGACGCGCGACAAGTACGGACCAGCGAAACCACTCGCGGGCGTCCGGATCGCGGGTTCTCTTCACATGACGATTCAGACTGCCGTCCTAATCGAGACGCTCGTCGAGTTAGGCGCCGACGTCCGGTGGTCGAGCTGCAATATCTTCTCGACGCAGGACCACGCGGCGTCCGCGGTTGTCGTCGGGCCTCCGTCGCGCGCCGGCACCGAAGACCGTCCCGCGGGTGTGCCGGTATTTGCGTGGAAGGGTGAGACGCTCGAGCAGTACTGGGACTTGCTGTACCAAACGATGTGTTTTCCCTCGACTCAAACGGGGAAGACGCTCGGGCCCCAGCTCGTCGTTGACGACGGTGGCGACGCGACGTTGATGATCCATATCGGCTACCAAGCCGAAAAAGACCCGTCGGTGCTCGACAAGTCGAATGTAACGCCCGACGAAAAGGCGCTTTTTGCGCTGCTCAAGCGCGTTCTCAAAGAAAACCCACGGAAGTGGCACGATACGGTCGAGGCGTGGCGTGGAGTCAGCGAGGAGACGACGACCGGCGTTCATCGACTCTACAAGATGAGCAAGGAAGGATCGCTCCTTGTCCCCGCGATCAACGTGAACGACTCGGTTACCAAGAGCAAATTTGATAATCTGTACGGTTGCCGTGAGAGCCTGATCGACGGAATCAAGCGCGCGACCGACGTCATGATTGCGGGCAAGGTCGCCGTCGTGTGTGGATACGGAGACGTCGGCAAGGGCTGCGCTCAGAGCCTGCGCGCGATGGGCGCGCGTGTCGTCGTTACCGAAATCGACCCGATTTGTGCGCTTCAGGCCGCGATGGAAGGGTACTCGATCATGACGGTCGAAGAAACTCTCGGAACCGGGAACATCTACGTGACAACGACAGGTAATCGCGACGTGATCACCGCCGACCACATGGCACGGATGAAGGACCAGGCGATCGTTTGCAATATCGGTCATTTCGACAACGAGATACAAGTCGAGAAACTCGCCGATTGGCCCGGGATCGAACGAATCAACGTCAAGCCGCAGGTAGACAAGTACGTCTTCCCCGACGGGCACTCGATCATCCTGCTCGCCGAGGGCCGCCTCGTGAATCTCGGCTGCGCGACCGGACACCCCAGTTTCGTGATGTCGAACAGCTTCACCAACCAGGTCCTTGCGCAGATAGACCTGTGGGAGCACAAGGATAGCTACGATGCGGGCGTGTACACTCTGCCGAAACACCTCGACGAGGAAGTCGCGCGGCTTCACCTCGAGAAAATCGGCGCAAATCTCACGACCCTGACCGCAGAGCAGGCAGAGTACATCGGCGTCGATCCGATGGGACCGTACAAACCCGACTACTACCGGTACTGAGTACCGCTTGATTCAGGAGTTCATCGATGGATAAACGAAAATACCTTTTCACGTCCGAGTCCGTCAGCGAAGGACATCCCGACAAACTGTGCGACCAGGTCTCCGACGCGGTGCTCGATGCGTGTCTTGCCGATGACCCGCAGTCGCGCGTCGCGTGCGAGACGTTCACGACCACCGGGCTGGTGCTTGTCGGTGGTGAGATCACGAC
>PXBQ01000332.1 GCA_003566875.1 Spirochaetaceae bacterium
CGGCCGAACACGCTTCGTTCATCGCGTAATCGATCGGCACGCCGTTCTTGAGCAGGACGTACTTCGCGTCCTGCCCGCCGATCTCGAAAATCGTCTCGACGTCTTCGGCGAAGTACGTCGTACCGACCGAGTGCGCGATGATCTCGTTGTACACGCCGTGCGTCTCGAGGAACACCCCAAGGATCTCGCGCGAGGACCCGGTCGTCGCGGCAAGCGAAATGTTGACCGTCGAGCTTCCAGTGTCCGCGACGATCTTCTTTTGGATTTCGGCAAGGCAGTTCCTGAGGGCCCGAACCGGATCGCCGTGCGTGCGACCATAGTGCGACGCAACGACCCGGCTTGTCTCGGAGTCGATCAAACAGACCTTGGTCGTCGTCGAGCCGCCGTCGACCCCGAGGATGTACTCGCGCCCCGCCTCGACCGAACCCTCGTCCGCTCCGAAGTACGTCACACGGTTTTCCCACGCCTTGAGATCGTCGAGATTGCCGAAGCCGATCGTGTTCGGCCGCAGCATCCTCGCGACGGTCGGAAGCCGCGATCCGTTCTCGCGCGCGAGAATCGCCGCGCCGAGCGCCTCGAAGTACGGCGCTTCCTCGGGAACGATGAACTCGACATCGCGGTTTTTCTCGCGTATGAACCGGAGAATATGCCGATTGCGCGTTATGCCGCCGGTGAGTAATACGCGGCCTTTTGTGACCTTCGCGCGCGTGAGAAAATCGAGCACCTTGCCGGCCATCACGTTGCTGAGCGAGAGGACGATATCGTTCGTCGTAGCCTGTCCCTTGTTGAGCCTGTGCGTACAGTCGCTCTTCATGAAAACCGAACACCGCGTCGAGAGCGGCATCACTCGCGCATCGTCCGGAACCGCGTCGACATCGGCGAGTTTCATGTCCATCCGCGCGAGCTGCTGTTTGAAGAACTCGCCCGTACCCGAAGCGCATTTGTTCCCGGAAAAGTTATTAACAATCTTGCCGTTCGAGTCGATCGTGTAGACGATGAGGTCTTCACCGCCCAAGCTCACGACGGCGTCGACGGAATGGCCAAGGAACGCCAATGCGGTCTCGACACAAATTGGTTCGATCGTGTTGGCGATATTGAAGAGATACCGGCCCTCGTTTCCGGTCACGAGCGTCGTAACGCCGGAAGGAATCGGCGCCGCTGAAAGAGCTCGGCTGACCCCGCCCTTCATGTCGCCATCGTGCGGGACGACGGTGCTCCAGACGACCGAGCCCCCGTCGAGCAACACAGCCTTGAGACTCGAGGATCCAACATTTATGCCCAGACTATTCATTCACCTTCCCCTGCTGTAACTTTCCGCACACTCAAAAAATTTATTACATGACTACAATGATCGTAAACGATATCGAGAACCGTAAAACGTTGCAACAGCCCCAACGACACCCATTTGATGGTACGTTTGTTAAGTATTCATGAGCCGAAACGGCTTGGTGTTCCCGCTCTGTACCGTCTGACCGCGATGATGTTCGACGCGGTGTTGAGGATCAACGCTATCCACACAAGGACAAAGCCCGGGAGGCGCGCAATCGGGAAGTCCTCGCGGAAAAGGAAGACGCCGATCAAGAAAAAGAGGGTCGGTGTGATGTACTGAATAAACCCAAGGTTCGAAAGTGGAATTTTCCTGGCACCACCGGCAAACAACAGAAGCGGTATCAACGTCACCGCACCGGCGCCCGCGAGCAGGAGCGAGGTACGCACTCCCGCGTTGGGGAACGCGCCGCTTCCGGCGAACCCTGTCACGGCGATGATCGTGATCGCGATCGGGGCGGTCACGCTCATATCGAGCGCCATCGCGATATCGGCCGGCGTCTTCGTTTGCTTTTTGATCAAACCGTACAACCCGAACGTGAACGCAAGCCCCAAGCTGATCCACGGCACTTCGCCGTACCACACGACGAGGTACCCGACCCCGATCGCCGCGAGGATCAACGCAACAACCTGAAGTCGCGTGAGCCGCTCCTTGAGAAAAACAGTTCCGAGAAAGACACTGAAAAGTGGGTTAATGTAGTATCCCAGGCTCGAATCAACGACTCGGCCGATCACGATCGAGAGATTGAATATCGACCAGTTAAACGTCACGAGCAGCCCGGCGCACACGGTGAGGACGATCACCGACCTTTGGCGAGCAAACGCGAGCGCCTCGCGCAGCTTTCCGCGCAACGCAACGACGATCCACGCCGCGAGGAACGTCCATGCAACCCGGTGGTACACGATCTCGATCGAAGGGACCGACCGGATCTGGTCCCAGTAGAGCGGCACCATACCCCATATCGCGAACGCGCCTGCTGCTTCGAGGACTCCGACAAGAAATATTTGTGCGGAACTCTGTGGATTATCGGTCTTCACGATCCGCGAGTATACCATTACGCGTTGATACACGAACACCGCAGGCGGTTCGTTTTACCCAAAATGGGCTTTCTGATGAACCTTGACTCACTGCGCGCCGACGGTTACGCTTTGGGCCGACGTCCTCGGGAGACCCATGATCGAAACACGCGAAAAAATCGCAGTTGTCGGGTGCGGCGAGATCAGCGACGTATACCTGAAGAATTTCACGTCCGAGTTCGCAGACTCTGTCGACGTAGTCGCCGTCTGTGACACGTCGGAAACGGCGGCTCGCGAAAAAGCGTCTAAGTACGGTATTCCCAGGATCATCGAGTACACAGAGCTTCTCTCGGCGCGCGACATCTCCACTGTCGTGAATCTCACACCCGCTTTTTTACACTTCTCGCTCAACTCACGCGCAATCGCAGCCGGCAAGAACGTCTACACCGAGAAAATCATGGCGAGTTCTTACGACGAAGCGGCACGACTCGTGATAACGGCCCGCAATACCGGAGTGAAATTGGGCTCCGCGCCCGACACGATCTTCGGCAAAGGATTACACGCCGCGCGCCGTATAGTGGAGTCCGGGACGATCGGGACCGTATTCGGAGGCGAGGCGAGCATCGTTATGGGGTCACCGATGGATTCGCCTCACGCGGGTGCCGATGGATTCTACCGTGAGGCCGGGGAACCGTTTCCGAACATGGGGGTGTACTATCTGACCGCGCTCACGCATCTCCTGGGTCCAATCCGGCGGATAATGGGGTTTACGAGCACGGTCACGAAAACGCGTACTTTCACGAACAGAACAAATCCGAATCACGGCAAGACGACCCGGATCGGTCTCCCAACCGCGGTCGCCGGATCGCTCGAGTTCGCCTCCGGCGCCATTGTGACGATTTCGGTGACGACCGAGTCGGTTGGGTACTATCCGCGGCTTGTCCTGTACGGGACAAAAGGCATCCTCGACGCGGGTGACCCGAACACGTTCGACTCGCCCGTGACGATACGCGACGCCGAAGGAAGGCGACACTCGGTCACGACGGACGGCGGTTACAAGTTTGATGCTCGTGGCTTCGGCTTGATCGACCTTCTGAAGTACCCCGGAAGAACCGGAGACCCCGGCTCACCGGCCGCGCGCGCGCTGCACGTCGTCGAAGCGATCTACGGAATGTATCAATCGGCCGATCGTGGCCGCGCGTTCACGATGACGACGCTGTCGTGAACACCGAACACGAGGATCTGGTGAGGCTCGCGAACGCAAAAATGCCGTTCGGAAAGTACGCCGGTCGCTACCTCGTTGACCTTCCGGAAGCCTACGTTCTGTGGTTCAAGCAGAAAGGATTCCCGACCGGAGAGCTCGGTCGGCAGCTCGAAGCTATCGCCGAGATCAAGACCAACGGGCTCGAGTACCTGATCCGGCCGTTGATCGGTACCGAACGTCGATGAGATAAGCTGCGGCGCGCGGTCTCGTGCTAAACGATCAGGTTGCCGTAGATCATGCCCGCCGCGGTCGAAAGAGCGACCACAAGTCCGACGTAGACGAGCGTTTTTTTTATCCCGAGTTCGCCGCCGATAACCAGTAACGCCGGTAGCGAGAGCGATGGTCCGGCGAGTAAAAGCGCGAGCGCAGGGCCCTGGTTCATCCCGGCGCCGAGCAGCCCCTGCATGATCGGAACCTCGGTCAGCGTCGCGAAGTACATCAACGCGCCGGCGACCGATGCGACAAGATTACTGCCGAGTGAGTTCGTCCCGACGAGATTCGCGATCCAGCTCTCGGGGATCAGCGCCATGTGGCCGGGCCGCCCGAGCAGGAATCCCGCGACGAGCACGCCGCCGAACAGCAGCGGCAGGATCTGTACGGCAAAGTCGCGAGTCGCGGTCACCCAGTCTGAGAGTTCGCTTCGCGTGAACCACCGAACCAACGAGTACAGAAGCACGAGCCCGAACAGGCCCGCAATGGCCCATTTCCATCGATACAGGAAGTCCCACCAGACGATTGAACCTCCGGACGGCGCCCAGTTCAGAAAAACGAGGATCGCGATCATCGAAGCCATGTAGATCACGGTTTTTCCGATTCCGCGCGGCTCGTCGTCGTCGGTGCTCTCGAACATCGCCGCGTTCGTCGTACGTTCCTTGTCCTCCTTCAAGAAGAGAAGCTGCATCACGATCCCGATCACAAACGCGAACACGATCGCACCGACCGCCCGAGCCACGCCGAGCTGAACGCCGAGCACCTTCGCGGTCAGGATGATCGCGAGCACGTTGATCGCGGGGCCCGAGTACAGGAAACTCACAGCCGGACCGAGTCCGGCGCCTTTTTTATAGATGCCCTTGAAGAGCGGTAGAACGGTACACGAACACACCGCAAGGATCGTGCCTGAGACC
>PXBQ01000385.1 GCA_003566875.1 Spirochaetaceae bacterium
ATGTCCTGCGCGGTCCTGACCGGGTGGCCGATCGGTGGTTCGACGCCCGCCGTACCGCCGGAACTGTACCATGTGCCGAACAACGGGCCGGGGTTCCACGTATCGTCTTGCGGGAAGACGAACTTCGGCGCGATCAGCGGCTGGAAGCCGCGGCCCCACGCCCATCCACCGATGTCGAACTCTCCCGCTCTGTATCGGGTCGTATAAAGAGCCCGGTCGAGGATAACGACCTCGTTCTTAAGACCGAAACTATCCCACTGCTCACTGACAAGTTCAAGCACATCGGCGTTCGCACCGTGGTTGTTCAGGACGAACGAGAGCTCCGAACCGTCCTTATGGCGCCAGTAGCCGTCGGATCCTTTTGAGAGTCCGATCTCTCTGAGGAGTGCCTCAGACTTCGCCGGATCGAACTCCGCGTACAGCATCTCGACTTCAGGTACGTAGTACGGGCTCTCCGGCACGGCCGTCGCTGCCCGGACTTTCGCCTGGCCCAAGTACAGGACTTCGTTGATCTCGTCACGGTCCATCGCGTGCGAAAGCGCGATCCGGAACCGCCGGTCGTTGAAAAGCTCGTTCAGTTTTGGATCCGCAACGTTCAGGTTCGGCATGAACGCGTAATCGGAACCCCACGACATCGGGTATCGGTACACTTCGTAGTTGCCCCGGTCGCGGTTCTCCATCAGAATCGGGAACTGCCCCCACGGGAGATGGCGACCCTGGAAGTCGATCTGTCCGGACAGAGTCGCAAGAAGCAGAGTCTCGAGATCGAGGAAGAGACGGTTCTCGATCGTGTCGATGTACGGCAGCTGATTCCCCGCCGGGTCGACCTTCCAGTAGTACGGGTTTCTCTCCATCCGGAGGACGGACGCTCCGAGAGGATCGACAGCGACCCACGCTCTCATCGTCGGCCGATCCGGGTTGTCCCACTCGGATGCTTTTGCCTCGAAAAGCTGAACCCAGTCCTCGAAACCCTCCGCACGCACGAGCCGCTCGAGTTCAGCCGTCTCGGCGAACTCCGCGTGGTACTGCTTCAAGTAATGCGCGGGCGTATTGGCTCCCCAGCCGTCATCGGTCGTGAGATTCTGCAGAAACGTCGCCGAAATCGTCGGGAGCACGAACCGGAACGTGTAGTCGTCCAGGATCTCTAAATCGACAAGTTGAGTGCCGATGCGAACTCGCGCCGGAGGAGTCGACGTCAACTCCTCGTTCAACGCTATATGCCGGTATGCGAACTCGACGTCCGCGGTCGTGAACGGCTCGCCGTCCGACCAACGGAGCCCCTTGCGAAGGTAGAACGTGTACACGAGACCATCGTCCGAGATCGTGAAACGCTCGGCCATGTGCGGCTCGATCACGGCAGGATCCGGGCCGAACTCGACAAACCCGACTCTCGCCATTTTCTGGAGCCCGGGGGTGTCGCCGGTACCGGTGTACCCGCGACGCAGCGTCCCGCCGTACCGGCCGATCTCCTGGAAGACCTCCATCACGTACGGGTTTTCCGGGAGTCTCTCGGATACTGGGGGAAGCTCACCACGCGCGACCATCGCCGCAAGCTGCGGAGCCTCGCCTCCCGCCTCGACTGCCGCAGCAGCCGCCTTCGGCGCTTCTTTTGCACCACCGGCGAAAATCGCACCGGCGCAAACGAGCAGCCCGATTAGAATCAGAACTGCAATCTTTTTTTGCATCGTAGCCTCCTTACGTTTTTTGGGTCGCGTGCGCCCAGAATGGACGTTCGACTCAATGTTGTTTCATTTTACCATGAGTCACCGCAAACGCCATTTATAAACCGATCTTTTTTTGCACTTTTCGATACTATCCGTGACGGTGGCGATCGAACGATTAAAAAGCACGCCGGCGTTGCCGCGGTCCCCCGCGCCGTTATTCGCGTGCCCCATTGTTCTTGGTTGGTTTTACGTCTCGGAGAACCCCGGCGTCCGAGAGGGTTTTGTACGCGGACACAAACGGCACGTAAAAAGCACCGAACACTTTCGGACCGGGCCCGTCGAGTAACACCGTGTCGCCGACGCGATCTCGTATGATGCTCTTCACCGTACCGCCGAGGCCTCCGGATCGGTTACTCAGCATCGAGTCCATCATCGACGACGCCTGATCCAAGAACCGCTCGTCTCCCGACAGCTCGTACGCACGGCAGAGCGCCTCCATCTCGCGCGGCCCCCCCGCACGCCGGTGAAGGCTCGGAAGCTCCTTGTAGAAGAAACGACCGTCGGGTTTGACGCAGTGCTCGAGCGCGTCGCGCATTTCGTCGACGATCAGCGACGGTACGCGCTCGTCTCCCGACACCGCGTAGTACCGGTAGAGCGCGTTGACCGCGATAGAGATCATGAACGGAACGCGCACGCGCGAGTGCGACGTATACGGCGCGAGGAGCCCGCCCCATTTCCGCCTCCACTCGATGAA
Source organism: Spirochaetaceae bacterium (assembly GCA_003566875.1). Classification (GTDB taxonomy): domain Bacteria; phylum Spirochaetota; class Spirochaetia; order DSM-27196; family PXBQ01; genus PXBQ01. Next base: position 2,419 of record PXBQ01000385.1, read on the forward strand.
CTGATCCGCGATCGCGCGGCACGCGTCGAGGTACCTCGGATCACGGGTCTCCGTGTAGACAGCGATAAAGCCGCGCATCGCCCACCCGGTCTCTCGCGCGGCGAACTCGCCTCCGTCGCGGAATTTCGGCGACTCAAGGTGACGGATCATGTTGTCCGCGATCGACACGGCCTTTTCGAGCGCCTCGCGTTTGCCGGTCATGTGGTAGTAGTCCAACAGGCCCTCGGTCCATTCGTGCGACGGCGTAACGCCACCGGTGACGTGACCGGCGGTGTGGATCCGTTGTCCGCCCATCTCAAGGGGATCGTCGCTCTTGTGGCAGAAATCGACGTCGACCCAGTGTTGCGCGGCGACCAGTCCGGTATCGCGGAACCGACGCTCCCCGGTTTTGGCGTAGAGCAGAAACATCGCGTGAGGAAAGTCGTACTCGTTGTTCGTCCAGACGAGTTCGCCCTTGCCGCGACCCTGTCGGGTATAGCCGTGATCCGGGCCATCGCCCCAGTGCATCATGCCGAGGCCGCGGTTGCGGTCATCGGCCGTGTCGATGATGTGGCGCTCGACGCGTTCGGATTTGTTCACCGGGAAGAGGTCTTCCCAGACGCGTGTCTCGCGGTACCAATCCTCCGGAACGATTCCGACGTCGGGATACTGAAACTGAAGCGACTGCACGACCAGATCGTCGAGCGAAACGTTCGGACCGTGGAAAAGAAACTGCATCCGGTGGGTCTTCGCGACTCCGCGCAGCACCTCTATCGGACCCTCGCCGGCAGGCAGCACACCAACGTGAATTCCGGACTCGTGAACGGAAAGGCTCTTGGGGAAGTTTTGATGCGCCTGGAACGGTGTAACGCAGACGCCTCGTTCGCCGTCGCACCAATCGGCCCAGAAGTCACCGAAAAAGACCTCCGGCACGTGCTCGACACCTTGGTAGATGATGCTCTCAGCGTTCACCACCATCTCCCCCGGGCCGTTCGAAACGCGGGTTCCATAGTTCCCTTCGGCGAGCGCGCACCGGACATCGCCTGACGGCGGCGAGTCGATGTTCAGCGAGATCTCCGACAGTCCTACACTCTCGGCGTCCTCGCGGTTGATGAACTGGTACTCCAGTCGCACAAACGGCTTCCCCGCCCACGCCTCGATCATGATCCGGAAATCGAAGAGAGATCCCGTCTCGCCGGTGTGCGTGCCCGACAGTTCTACCAGACTCCGCACCGGACCACGTTCCAGCACGTCGATCCGTGCGATATTCGAAGTCGTAAAACGATTTCCGGCCGCATCGACGAGCGAGACGCCTGAGAACGCGCCGGGGCCGAACGCATCTTTGCCGTTGAGCGTGACCCGGCGGAAAAGGTCGAAATTTTCCCGCGCACACGCGACGCGCATGACCCCGGTGTCGATTTCTATCCCGTCGGCGGTTTCCGTCACGACGACCGGTCGCTCGGGCGCGGGGTTAGCGATCGAGCCGTCGTGCGCAAATTCCAGCTCGTGCGCTCGGTTTCCCGGCAGATCCGCCTCGAAATGCGCCATCAACCACTCGACCGAATTATCCGACCAGCCCGCCGTGACATCGGTCTGTACCGGAATGGCCACCCCGTTGTTTCGGATCCCGAAAGCGGAAGCATCGCTCAACACTCCCGGCGGAAACGGGATACCGAGGGATACCGGCTCGGCCTGCCGGTCGTACATCGAAATTTTGTCGAAATAAATCGTTTGCGGACTCAAATGATCGACCTCATACCGGGTACTCGCTGCCCGCGTCGTCGGCGTACGCGGGTAATCCGCGAGACGGGCCGATGTCCCGGATGTCGACGAGGAAGAGCTGATTCGTCTCTGTCTCGGCGTCCCCGCCGAGAAGCAGTACCCACCGGCCGCACGGCGTGACGCGCGGATGGCCGTGCGACTTCTGTTCTGTCCCGTACGTCGGCCACGGTCCGCTCACGAGATCCCACTCGGGTTCTCCCGCGCTCGTGAGCTCTCGCAGCCGGTACAGGACACGGCCGCCGTCGGCGGTACCGTCGGTCATCCATTTGTCCCCGTGCGGAACCGCCGCGACGTGCTGTGAACCGAGTTTCAGCGTCGCGAACTCGACGCGCCGGTGCGTCTTGGGGCATGTTACACCACCGAACGAGACCCCACGGCCGGTGATCTCGTAATGAAGGCCGTTCCGCGTCGCGTTGTAGTGACACGTGTTGAGCCCGATCTCCGTCTGCGTGCGGAGCGCCGTGAACCAGCCCCCGTCGTAATCGGTCATCAGAAGCATGTGCTCGGTCGGGAGGTGATCGTACGAGAAAAACAGATGCCGAG
>PXBQ01000562.1 GCA_003566875.1 Spirochaetaceae bacterium
AGCTTGTTGAAGAAGAGATGCGCGACATTCTCAAGTCGTATGACTTTCCGGGCGACGACATTCCTATCGTGAAGGGGAGCGCGTTCCAAGCCATGGAGAACCCCGGAGACGCCGAGAAGACGAAGTGCGTCCAGGAGCTTCTCGACGCGATGGACACGTACTTTCCGTTGCCCGAGCGCGATAAAGACAAAGATTTCCTTATGCCGATCGAAGATATTTTCTCGATCCAGGGACGTGGAACGGTTGTTACCGGTCGTATCGAGCGTGGCATCGTGAAGCTCAACGACAAGCTTGAGATCATTGGAATTCGACCGACCAAAGATACGGTCATCACCGGAATCGAGATGTTCAATAAGTTGCTCGACCAAGGTGAAGCCGGTGACAACATCGGTGCGTTGCTCCGTGGCATTGACAAGAAAGAAGTTGAGCGCGGGCAAGTCCTTGCGAAGCCGGGATCGATCAAGCCGCACGCGAAGTTCAAGGGCACGATCTATTGCTTGAGCAAGGAAGAGGGTGGTCGCCACTCGCCGTTCTTCACGGGTTATCGTCCGCAGTTTTATTTCCGCACGACCGACATAACCGGGTCGGTATCTCTTCCTGAAGGGAAGGAGATGGTCATGCCGGGGGATAACTCCGAGATCATTGTGGAGTTGATCCATCCAATCGCGATGGACCGTGGTCTGAGGTTTGCTATCCGCGAGGGTGGTCGGACGGTCGCGAGCGGCCAGGTCATCGAGATCGTCGAGTAGGTAGAGGTAAGCCTTGTTGCCGAAAGGCAATGAGGCTTAATTTTTTGGAGGAAGAATGGCTAGCGAGAGAATTCGGGTGCGATTACGCGGGTTCGATACCGAGTTGATCGACCAGAGCGCGCGCGCGATCGTGCAGACGGTGCAGAAATCGGGCGCAAAAGTTGCGGGTCCGATTCCGCTCCCGACGCGCATAAACAAGTATACCGTGTTGCGATCACCGCATGTGAATAAGAAAGCTCGCGAGCAATTCGAGATGCGAACTCACAAGCGATTGATCGATATTCTTGAACCGACGTCCGCTGTGATGGATTCGCTCATGAAGCTTGAGCTCCCCGCGGGTGTCGACGTCGAGATTCGTCAGTAACCGGCTGTGGGCGGAGAAGAAAAATGATCGGTGTAATTGCACAAAAAGTCGGTATGACGCAGGTTTTTGATGCGACTGGACGACTTATACCCGTTACCGTTCTCAAAGTCGACACCAATGTCGTCGTCGGCAATCGTGTCCCCAAGAAAGACGGTTACTCGGCCGTGATTATCGGGTCCGTCGAAGCGAAGCCGTCGCGCCTGTCGAAGCCGGTTTTGGGTCAGTTCAAGAATGGACTCGCACCGCGGAAGTATGTTCGTGAGTTTCGGCTCGATGACGATTCTGCCGCGCCGAAAGCCGTTGGCGATGAGGTTGACCTTGGCTTGTTCGAGAACGCGGTCTTTGTCGACATTGTCGGTGTGACCAAAGGCAAGGGCTTCCAGGGTGTGATGAAGCGTCACAATTTCGGCGGTGGCCGTGCGACGCACGGTTCAAAGTTTCATCGCGAAAACGGATCGACCGGTATGGCCGCGTATCCTTCGCGAGTGATTAAAGGGACAAAAATGGCGGGACGGATGGGTAGCGATCGCTCCACCGTTCAGAATCTTCGGATAGTCAAGATCGACGCTGAGAAGAGCGTGTTGATGGTAAAGGGAGCCGTTCCCGGTGCAAACGGTGGTGTCGTGTACGTGACTCCCGCGAAAAAGAAAGACTGACGCGGATCACCGAAGAGAAGCAATAGAGGTATAGGCATGGAAACGAAAGTCCTGTCGGTGGACGGGAAAGAACTGCGCACGATTGAGTTGAACGACTCCGTATTTGCGTGCGCGGTGAGCGACGGTTCGATATACCACGCTATTCGGAACGAGTTGGCCAACGCCCGGCAAGGCACGTCGTCGAGCAAGACGCGGAGTGAGGTCGAGGGCAGCCACAAAAAGCCGTGGCGGCAGAAAGGTACCGGCCGTGCGCGTTCCGGAACGCGGCAGTCGCCGGTCTGGGTAGGTGGTGGTGTTGCGTTTGGGCCGCATCCGCGCGACTACTCGTACCGTTTGCCCAAGAAAGTGAAGCGTCACGCGATCAAATCGATCTTGAGTCAAAAAACGGCCGAGGGCTGTCTGAAAGTCGTTGAAGACTTCAGCATCGAGACGGGAAAGACTAAAGAACTCGTGCGGATCATGACGAATCTCGCGGCTGAAAAACGATCGGTGCTCGTCCTTAAGGACGATGACCGGATGGTTAAGAGAGCAGCCGCGAACATCCCGGGGTTGACTTTTTTATCGTATAACCGATTGTGCGCGCATGAGTTGTTTTACGGAAAAACCATCATCGTGATGGAGACGGCGGCAACGAAGCTTGGCGATTTTTTCAGCAAAGCGCGCGCCGAAGGGGTAAGCGATGAGTCCTGACAAAGTCATTATCGAACCGGTGTTGACCGAGAAGACGAACTTGCTCAGAGAGCAGAATCAATACGTTTTCCGGGTTGACGCACGTGCCAATAAAATTGAAATCAAAAACGCCGTGAAGGCTTTATTCTCGGTCGACGCTGTTGCGTGCAACGTGATCAACGTGAAGCCGAAACCGAAAAGAGTTCGCTACCAGAAGGGTTTTACGTCATCGTGGAAGAAAGCGATTGTTACGGTTTCGGCTGGACAGAAGATCGGCATTTTCGAAGGAACGTGAGCCGCCGCGGAGTTGATGCCGACAAGGCACAATAAGCACAAGGCCGACGAGAAAATCGGGGGAAGTCTGTGGGAATTAAGAGTTATAAACCGTATACGCCGGGGCTAAGGCAGAAGACGACGATAACATTCGAGGATGTCACCCGGAAAACGTCGGAGAAGGCGCTGACCAAGGGCAAGTCCGGCTCCGGCGGACGTGGTGCCGGCGGACGGATATCTGTACGCCGCAGAGGCGGCGGCAACAAGCAGAAGTATCGAGCCGTGGATTTTTTGCGCGAGAAGTACGGTATCCCGGCGCGCGTCGCGGAAGTGGAGTATGACCCGAATAGAAGCGCCAACATCGCGCTGCTTGTCTACGCCGATGGTGAGAAAAGATACATTATAGCCGCGAAGGGATTAAAGGTCGGGGCGACGGTTGTGTCGGGCCCTGATGCTGCGCCTGAGAACGGCAATGCGCTCCCGCTTCACGCGGTGCCTCTTGGCGTACCTGTGCACAATGTTGAGTTGCAGAAGGGGCGCGGTGGACAGTTAGTCCGGGCCGCCGGTGGAAGTGCTACGGTTGTAGCCAAAGAGAAAGACTACGTGACACTCCGGCTCCCCTCGGGTGAGATGCGGATGGTATTTAAAGAGTGTTACGCGACGATAGGCATTGTCGGCAACGAAGACCACATGAACGTGTCGTTGGGCAAAGCCGGACGGGCGCGTTGGTTGGGTCGGCGACCGAAGGTTCGTGGTGTTGTTATGAACCCGGTCGATCATCCACACGGCGGTGGTGAAGGACGCACTTCGGGTGGACGGCACCCTGTTTCGCCGTGGGGTGTTCCGACAAAAGGCTATAAAACGCGGAAGAAGCGGAAACAATCGAGCGCGTTTATCGTGAAGCGAAGGAGATAGTCTCGATGTCCAGATCCATTAAGAAGGGACCTTTTGTCGAAAAGAGCCTGTACTCACGGGTTCTCGAGATGAACAAGACCGGGCAGAAAAAGATGATCAAGACATGGTCCCGTTGTTCGACTGTCATCCCGGAAATGGTCGGGCTTACGATATCGGTGTATAACGGAAAGACGTGGGTCCCGGTATACGTTACCGAAAACCTTGTCGGGCACAAACTCGGGGAATTTTCTCCGACGCGAATTTTCCGCGGCCATGCCGGATCTGACCGGAAAGCCGGAAGGAAGTAGGGGGCGCGGGAATGGCTGAAAAAACCGGATACAGGGCTCATGCCAAGTACCTCCTGATGTCGCCGTTTAAAATTCGGCGGGTTGCGAACGAGATTAGATTGCGGCCGTACCCCGAGGTTGTTGCGATTCTCGATACGTTGCCGCATAAGGGCGCAAAATTGCTGCGGAAGGTCGTTATGTCGGCTGCCGCAAATGCCCTGTACCAAAACAAGAACCTTGACGAGGATATGCTCTACGTTCGCGAACTGCTTGTGAACGAAGGGCCTACAATGAAGCGGATGTGGCGCCGCGGTCGCGGTCGCGCGGACGTTCTCTTGAAGAGAATGAGCCACATTACTGTGGTTGTCGACGAGATCGGAAAGGCGGGAGAGTAACGTGGGACAGAAAGTTAACCCGTTCGGGTTGCGGTTGGGAATCAACAAGACGTGGAAGTCAAAGTGGTACGTAGATCCACGCGAGTACGCGAACACGTTGCACGAAGACCTCAAGTTGCGACGCTTGCTCGAGACGCTCCCGGAGACACGAAGCGCGGAGATCGCCGACGTCGAGATCATCCGTCATCCGCAAAGGATCACGCTCGTTATTCACACGTCGCGGCCTGGGGTGATCATCGGGACGAAAGGTGCAAATATCGAGAGGATCGGCACGCTTCTGCAAAAGGCGGCGGGTAAGAAGATCCAGATCAAGATCAAAGAGATCAAGAGGCCCGAGACAGATGCACAGTTGATCGCGATCAACGTCGCGCGACAGTTGAAGTCTCGTGCGTCGTTCCGCCGGAC
>PXBQ01000530.1 GCA_003566875.1 Spirochaetaceae bacterium
GACGGCGCGGTCGATTCCGTGTGTATCCATCTGAGCGAGAAGCGTCTGCGTCGTTTCGGCGTACGGCCAAAACCCGCGCAGGTAAAAGGCGAGATCGAGTCCAACATGGGTATGAACATCGTACGTCATCGCGGTTCTCCGTAATACGTTTTGTTTCGCCGGACAAGCCCGACGTCTTTTTTGAGACTGGCCCCAAGCGCTAAGAACGTTGCATACCGAATCGACTGTATTAAGAAAACAGAGCCGGGTCAACCGCGCCCCCGCGAGGATCGCATCGCCCGATCCATGGCTCAACGCGCAGGTTCAACTCATGATCATAAATGGTTTTGAAGAAGGCGGTCGCATAAACACGAGACCTTTTTCCGTTTTTGTGCAATAATCGAGATACCATGGAGCGATCGACAACAACGCAATCTGCGTATCGCAGGATATATCACGTCCTGAAAGCCCAGATTCTCTCGGGCGAGTACCCCGAGGGAGAGCAGATACCGACCGAACAGGAAATCTGCAGCCGTTTTGAAGTGTCGCGCATTACCGCGCGCCACTCGCTCCGATTGCTTCAGGATGAAGGGCTCGTCGTGAGGTCGGCCGGACGAGGAACCTTTGTCCGAACAACTGCCCCTCACAAAATCCCTATCGTCGAGGGTGACTACATTCGTTCGGTCCATCGTGACGCGCCTAACCTTTTCAGAAAGCTCGTACGACAAGAGCGAACCGAACCCCCGCGACACGTGAAAGACACTCTGGGGTTGCTCGACACAGAAGAATGCGAGGTTTTTGAACGAGTCGACATAATAGACGAAGCTCCAATCGCCTATGACCGCGTGTATCTCCCGTGTCGGTTTTCGATGGAATACGAACAGGAACTCCTAACCGCAATCGACTTCCTCCCACGGTGGCTTGCCACCGAGGGCTTTCAACGCTCCACGATCCGCGAGGTGACCGAGGCGGTCCGCCCGGACGAGCATTCGGTACGACTTCTGAGAATAGTACCCGAGCAGCCGTTGCTCCTGACCACCGACATAATAACTAGCGAAAGAGGAACTCCGCTCATGCTCGTTGAGACGTTTTACCGCGGGGATCGGATCCAACTTGTTTCGACCGGGACCGCCGAGAGCATTTTAGAGCACCGACACGATTAAGTGAGTGCGACAACGTGGTGTTCGCTTCGGTTCACCCGGAATCCGTGACGGTCGCGCTCTCGGCCGTACTTTGGGAGACAAGCTGCCACCGATCCCCGCGGTAAAACGTCTCGATAAACATCACAGCGACGTTCGAAGTGGAGAAGACCACCTCGGTCGTTGCCATTATCGGCTCAGTCGCGTGAATCCCAAACGCTTTCCCGATCTGCTCGGAAGGCAGTACGGCCTCGATTGTCTGGCGGATATGCGACAGAACGATGTTCTCAGCCTTGAGCCATAGCGCGAGAAACTCAACGGACTCCAACATCGAGTCCGAGAGCTTTCGCCCGTACTCATGCGGGATAAAAGTATTGTCCAACGCGATCGGGAACGAATCGAGCGATTCCTCCCTCGACGCGATTACGCACGAGTCGTGCTTGAGTAATCCAAGCGCCCTGCGCACGTAATCCGGCGGCTCCGCCGAGTAGCGCGATATCAACCTTCGACCGAGATTCTTCGCTTCGGTTTGGACGGCGCCGGCAAAATCCCCGTCTACGATCGGGATCTTCCGGGGAGGGAGAGGGCGGACGACGGTTCCGCACCGGGGGCGTCGCTCCACGTAACCGTCCCGCTGAAGAAGCATCAACGCGTGCCGGGTCGTTATCCGCGACACACCGAACCTCTCGGAAAGTTCGCGTTCATTGAGTAACCGCTGTCCGGGAAGATACTCGCCGGAATGAATACGTTCACGGAGAACGTTGTAAAGACGTTGATATGTCGTATCCGGCATTCGACAGCCCTCTTTCGAGTCGTATACGCGTTACGCAGGTGATTCCACGTTAGTCCACTATAATATCACTCATGTACTGTTGCGGCAAATCGGCCGAGAATGATCGCGCCGGTCCGACGACGCGATCATTCTCGGCGTTGAGAGCCTCATTCGATTTCTAGGTATGTCCCCGCGATGAATCGCGTGCCGCCCTGGTTGAAGTAGTACACCGAGAGCACCTTGCCGTCTGCGGTCAAGCACGACCACGGATACCCGATATCGCGACTGCCCCCGTCTTCACGCAGGACGACCTCGTCCGTGTCGTATGCCGTGCACTCCGGGTCGAGCACACGCGCCCGGACGCCAAACGGCTCGTGCCGATATCCGTACACCAAAAAAACTCTTTTATCGGGGAGCTGAACCGCGTGGTGAGGGTGTCCGACAATCCCGGTATCTTTCCAAGGCTGCCACGTCTTGCCCATATCGGAAGATCGGACGATTACTGTATGGTCGTCGAAGTTGGCAGTTCGGACAAACGCGACGAGGTCGCCGGACGGCGTCTGGATCATCGACGTTTCGTTGAACTCGACGGTGTCGCTCTTCGCCGCGGTGCTTAGGTGCTCCCACGTAAGCCCACGGTCACGAGAAACAAGCAACTCGAGGAACATGTGGTTCAGTCGCTCTTTCACGTCGTGCACAACGAGCCAGTAAAGGTTCCCATCCGCGGCCTGTGTCATAGCTCCCCTGTTCAGCGCATACTTCTCCGCACCGGGCATCCACGCAACCTGGTCGTCGAAGCGATACGGGTAAATCGGATCGCTCCACGTTGCCCCGTTGTCGCTCGACCGAACGAGGTATCCTCCAAGCGGCACCATGTGCCAACTGTCAAGTACGCGAACGGTCTTTGCTGCGTGTTCGAGTGCGTGATCCGGGATGTTCATCCAGATGTAACTCGCGACGAGCAGACATCCATCGTCGAGCTGCACCATGCAAGGATCCTGCGATCCGCCCATCGGGTGCGCGTACACGAGTTCCGGTTCCGACCAGCTTCGGCCGAGATCGCGCGATCGGACAAGAACGAGATAGCTGTTCGGGTCCGCGTGGGTATACCCGGGCGCGAAAAAACGAGATCGATCGGGGGCGCGTCGAAACGCGACGAGGATCTCGCCGTCAGGACGGGACACGACCGACGGGAACGTCGAATAGTACTTGTCGTCTCGGTAAATTATTGTGTCTCTGATCTTTTTCATAGTATGATTCAACCAGACCGCTTAGTATATGTCAATATGACCAGGGGAGACACGGTGACGTACCAACAGATCGGCGAGTACCGGATATCACGTGTGGGGATAGGGACCGTCCAGTTCGGCATGGAGTATGGCATCAGCAACACGACCGGGCAAGTTCCGTTTCCAGAAGTTATCGAGATATTCACGACTGCACGAGAGCAAGGTCTGAATTTTGTCGATACCGCACCCGTGTACGGGGACAGCGAGCAGACGATCGGAAAGGCACTTTCTGAGATCGGCGCACGAGACGAGTTTGTCGTCTGCACGAAACTCGACCTGCAGCCGTCGATCGAGAACGCCGACGACCGAGCGATCGTTTCGGCGGTGCGAACGCGCGTCGCGCAAAGCCTCAAGTCGTTGCGACTCGAGAGACTTCCGTTGTTCTTGCTGCACCGCGTTGAACACCTGACGGCCCGAAACGGGATTATTTGGGACTGCCTGTTGCGGGAGAAAGCCGCAGGCCGAATCGCGAACTTGGGGGTTTCGGTCGACGGATCCACGCCGGATCACGCGCTCTCGTGCATCAAGAACCCTGACGTGGCCGCGGTGCAGATTCCACTCAATGTCCTGGACTACCGCTGGCGTGAAGCAGGAGTGCTCACCGCGGCGGAAATAGCCGGCACAGCGGTTATAACAAGGAGTTCGTACCTGAAGGGGCTTCTCGCAATGAACCTCGAGAACATCCCCGGTTTCCTCTCTGACGCAATCCCGCACGTGAGTTTTATCTCGGACGTAGCGCGCGAGATTGGGATCAGCGTGGGAGAACTCGTTCTCCGATACGTGTTTTCGGTACCCAGTATTGCGACGACGATCATCGGTGTAGACACCACGAACCAGTTCCGGGAAAACCTCGCCATTTTCCGGAAGGGCCCCCTACCGGACGAAATTCTCACCCGGCTCGAAAGCCGCATCACGGAAATCCCGGACCTCGTGCTCGTTCCGGCTCTCTGGAATCAACACCAAAAGATGGAGACGTACGAGCGCGACACCGTGTGACGGCACGCCGTGGCGCGATCATCGGGTTGGTCTTTGCGCCCATTCCTTTGGCGAAGAGGAAACTGGCTCGACGGTTGCAGACGCGTGCGATTTTAACGCCGCGGTGAACAACCGGTGGGAAAGAGCCGCTTCCTCCGGCGTCACGCAACCTGCGAACTTTTTGATCGGTTTCCCGTGGTGAAGCTCGTGCAAAAAGCCCGCCCACATCTGCAAAATCGCGTCTGAGAACCCAAACTCAAAAATCCCACCGGTGATCGAAGGAAACGCGGTCGCGTGTCCGACCTCGACAGTCTCCCAGTTCTGCCGTGAGCCATTGTACGTGAGGATCTCAACCGCGTTTACGCTTTTCGTGGTGAACCGACCGGACGCCTCGGTACCTCGGACATGGAAATACCACGTGTTCGTTTCGCCCGGAGCGATCCGATGCATTTTCAGCGTCATCGGAAACGCGTCTCCGGTAGCCGGGTCGCTGGTTTCACAGAACAACGTCGCGTTGTCCCACGTCTCGCACGGAAC
>PXBQ01000059.1 GCA_003566875.1 Spirochaetaceae bacterium
CGATCGCGTCGATGAGCTCGGTGAACCTCCCTGCGGTGTCGATGATGCCGACACCACGGCCTTCGCATACGCCCGGGATCGCCTGTCCGTACTCGAGATGCGGCGTCATCCGGGTCGCCTCGTCGAGAAACCAAACGCGCAGGAGTCTCGCGCCGTGCCGCGAGTACCTTTCGTCGCGGAAGACCGAACCTGCAAGAGCGAGGTCGCGGACCGCCGCGCACAGCGCATCGAGCCGCACGTTGTCGTAATCGTGCCTCTCCGGGTTGGTCTCCCCGTCGCGTCGGATGTACGGAAGTCCGTCGGGTTTTTCCGGGTCAGGCCACCAGTACGGTCCGACGCTCATGTAGTCGTGGGGGTCGCCACTCGGCGGGAGTCGCGTCTTCTGCACCACCGAGACCGGTTCGATCCGGATCGCAGTATCCGCGCGAGTCCGCAGCGCGTCGAGCGCCGACACCGCTCCGCCGGTGTTTACCGTCTCACGAATCGAGTCGATGCGGTCTGCGTTCCAGATCAATGTGTTCATGAGCCGACCGTCCTGATGAGCGCCCGCATGAAGCCGACCGCGAAGGCCTCGGCTGCGTAGTGGCCGCCGACCATCGCGGGCCGGTGATCCGAGATGATCGCACCGTCGAAACCGACGTCCGCGAGAGCACGAACGACGCGCGCCATGTCCATGTAGCCGTCGTCGAGAAACGTCTCGGTGAAGCCGTCGGGTAGCGGCTCCGTCACGTTTCTGAAATGTACCTTGAAGATCTTCTTCCGCTCGCCGAAGTACCGGATCATCTCGAACACGTCGCCGCCCAATAGATCTCCGCCCTCGAGCCAACACCCGACGCAAAGACAGACTCCGATGTTCGGGCTGTCGGCGATCTCGATTGCCTGCGTGTATCCGTCGAACGTGCCGAACAGACACCGCGGAACTCCACCGAGCGCGTAGACCGGCGGATCGTCCGGGTGTATGCCGATGAACACGCCCGATTCCTCGGCCACCGGGACAACTTTGCGGATGAAGTGCTCGTAGTTTCGCCGGATCTCGTCCTCCGTATACTCGCGTCCATGCGTCATCGGGCCATCGTACATCGCCGTACCCCATCGGCCGCGTGCATCGGCGCTTCTGAATACGCGTCCCGACGCGCCGCCGCGGATCGGCTCGTGTCCCGAGCTCCAAATCCCGTTTGCCATGTGCGCGTACGTCGAGTACCGGATGCCCGCCGCGGCGAGGTTTCGGATGTACGTAAGGTACTCCTCGATCTTTTCGTCGCGGTTCGGTAGCCCCAAGGTCACGGCGTCCATGTTGTGGCAACGGTCGTTCGCGAGCCGGTACACCTTCAGTCCGTACTCGGCGAACCGTTTCACCACCGCGCGATACGCCTGCGCCGAGTGCTCGGCGTCCGAGCGCACGCTCGTCATGACCCACTCGAGACCGAGTTGCGCGGCAAACGTGAGCGCCTCGTCGGGTGCGTCGGCGGGAATCTGAGTCCCAATCTGGATTCCCGGCTCACGCGCGGTGAATCCGGGAAGAACGTTTAATGGGTGTTCGTTGATCATCGCCAAATTGTAACCGGCATCGAGCGCGATGAACAGCAGTATTCGCTCCAGTGATTTATTGCTGCACACTTGACGCGTACGGGTGATCGCGGGAAAACTGGGACGGTACGCGCGGCGCGCGACGGAAGGCGCCGGCGTGTGGAACGCAAAAGGAGGCGTTTGTGAAGATTCTTGTAATCGGTGGGACGAACTTTTTTGGGCTCAGAATGGTCGAGAAGCTCGTCGAACGCGGCGACGACGTCACGGTTTTTTCTCGCGGCAAATCGAGGCCGGACGTTCTCAAACACGTAACTCATATCGAAGGCGACCGCGACGATGAGTTCATGTTTCAACGGCGGCTCGGGTCGCTCGAGGTTGACGCGGTGATCGATAACATCGCGTACAACGCCGAACACGCGCAGCTCGCGTACGAGACTTTCGGCGGTCAAACCGCGCAGTACATCGTGTGTTCGAGCGTCTCGGTCTACAAACACGTTCCACGGTATCGCGTTTTGTACGAGGACGAGGTGGATCTCGCGAAGCGCGTCGGCGAACCGTACGGCGACGGAAAACGCGCTCTCGAGCAGACTCTATGGCAGAACCTCGACGACGATCTGCCGATTACCGTGTTCCGTCCGACCGTCGTCGAGGGCCCGCGCGCCCCGGCGATGCACGTCTGGTACTATCTCCAACGCTTCCTCGACGGCGGGCCGGTTCTGTTACCGCGCGAGATTCCGGACGTCCTGCTCAGAATCGTGTTTGCCGAAGATGTCGCCGACGCATTCCTCGCGGCGATCGGAAACAAAGCCGCGTTCAACCGCGTTTATAACCTCGGCGGTGAAGAGATATTCACGCTCAACGACTACGCGGACATGGTCCGCTCGGCGGCCGGTAGCGTGTCGGACGTCGTCGAGTGCCCGATCGCGCGTATCCGAAACGCAGCAGGGCTCGCCGAGTACCGGCCGGAGTACCTCGGGTTCGATTCGATCCCGGACATCGGTGCAGCACGCCGTGACCTCGGATATCGCCCGGCGCCCATTCAGGAGCGGATCAAACAGACCGTCGAGTGGGTTATGTCGCTCGAAAACCGGCCGGACTCGCGCGGATACTCCGCGCGCGATGCGGAGATCGCGTTCGCGCGTGGGTTGATGAAGGCTCGGAACGCTGCGGTTTGACGGACGGCACGTGAATGTGACTTGGTCGTACCGAAGCAGACGGCTCGTTGCGCCGGTACAGTAGAAAAATGTCAAGTTTACTTGACATTTTTGCGAACAGAGATAACATTTGCGGTATGAAGTCGATTATTTTTATCGTGTTTTTCGGGTTTGTCGTTTCCGCAACAGTCACTTCGGCCCCGCAAGCCGAACTCTGGGACGTGTGGCTCCCGTACGACGCGGAGTCACGGATCGAGGTCGATCACACCGCGTGGGACACGATCCTCGAGCGGTACCTGATAACCGACGATCGGTCCGGTGCGAATCTCTTCGCGTACTCCCGCGTTACTTCCGAGGATAAGTCCACGCTTGAGACGTACATCCGAGCGCTCGAAGACGTCGCGGTTGAGCGGCTCAACCGCGACGAGCAGATGGCGTACTGGATAAACATGTACAACGCCGTCACGGTCGCGGTCGTGCTGGATCATATGCCGGTGAAGTCGATCCGCGACATCTCGCTCGGCGGTGGGCTGTTCACGCGCGGTCCGTGGGATGCCGCGGTCGTGACGGTGAACGAGACATCACTCACGCTGAACGACATCGAACACCGAATTCTCCGGCCGATCTGGGACGACCCTCGGATCCATTACGCGGTGAACTGCGCGAGCATCGGATGCCCGAACCTGCAAGGCGAGGCGTTCACCGCGCGTAACCTCGAGCAGGTTCTCGAGCGCGCCGCGCGCGAGTACATAAACCACGAGCGAGGTGTCGAGACCGACGGCCGCACGCTTCGCCTCTCGAGTATCTACGACTGGTTCTCCGAGGACTTCGGCGACACCCGCGAAGCGATCCTAGGGCACATCTACCGGTACGCCGAAGCAGACCTCCGCGAACGGCTCGCTCCGTTTCTCGCCGGCGATGGACGCCTGCGGTATCGCTACGACTGGGCGCTCAACGCGCCGTAGCGTCGATGCCGAGTACAAGCTGACCAACCGAAAGCCGGAACCACACCGGCTTTCATCCTGAAACCGAGCCGACGAAAGCAGGCGTTGACGTACCGTTACCTCTCGTCTATAATTGTCAACAATTCAGCAGCGAAGAGGTGTTACGATGGCAAAATCACAGACCGGCGGTGAGGGTTCCTCAGCGGGGGTATACGAGCTATGGGACGCGGGAACGCCGTTTCCCGACCACACGACGATGGAAGACGTTCGCGCGGTGACGCACGTATCGATCGAACGCGGAGAGAAGGGCGGGTACCACTACCTTCACGAGTCTTCGCCCGCGTGGTTTAACAACAGCCTGTACGTGTGCTGGGCGAATCATCGGGTGTTCGAGATCAACACGAAGGACGAGCTGATCCGGTACAGGAAGTCCGACGACGGCGGGTTCACCTGGAGCGACGCAAAGACCTGGGCCGAAGCGCCTCTCGGGGGTTCGGCGTCGTACAATCATCCCGTCTTGACGAGCGAATTTGGGAAGCTCTGGGGCTTTTTTACGCGGTGGGACTCCGAACAACCAAGCACCGAAATATTCACACTCGATGATGCCGACCGAATGGTCAGCACCGGTGTCTCGATCCCGAGTTTCGTGCCGTTCCGTGCGCCCGAAAAAATGAGCGACGGGAACTGGATCCTCGGTGGTGAGTCGACGTGGTTTGAGGCCGCGGTTGCGATCAGCCGTGGTGATGACTTCACTAAATGGGACGTCCACGTGATTCCGCGACCGGCGTCGATCGTCCTGAAGTACCCCGAGACGACGCTGATGTTGCTCGCCGACCGGATCGTCGCGATCTGCCGTCCGAACGGCACAAACTTTGCGCTGGTCGCGACGAGTCGCGATCACGGGAAGAGTTGGACCGAACTCGAAAACTCGAACGTCCCACTTCACGCGAGCCAGACGTACTGCGGAAAGCTCAGCACCGGGCAGTACTTCCTCATAAGCAATAGCCCGGCTCCGGACCGCCGCTCGCTCCTTTCGATCGCGGTCACCGCGCCCGGCG
>PXBQ01000157.1 GCA_003566875.1 Spirochaetaceae bacterium
AAGGCGAGGGCCGACACTACGGAAGCGCGGACGAGCTCCTGATGGCGCTCGAAGCGGGAGCGGTGAACTATCACGCGCTCGTAAAGGTCCGGGTCGGCGGTGAGTGGGTCGTTACGACGCCCGGCCGCGTGATCTTCAACGAAGGTATGCCCGAAGAGCTCGATTTCGTGAATCACACCCTTGGTGACAAAGAACTGCGCACGTTTATCGGTGAGGTGTACGCGCAAAAAGGGCCTCACCTCACGGTTAAGATGCTCGACGCGATCAAGGATCTTGGGTTCCGGTACGCGACATTGTTCGGCGCGACGATCGGCGTCGACGACATCATAATCCCGGAAGACAAATCGGAGATGATTGAGACCGCAAACTCGGAAGTCGAGTCGATCCAGAAACAGTACATGCAGGGGCATATCACGCAGGAAGAGCGGTACAACCGTGTCGTCGAGGTCTGGAGCAAGACGAATGAAGAACTCACAGACGTTCTGATGAAACGGCTCAAGGGCGATCGCGCAGGGTTTAACCCCGTGCACATGATGGCGAACTCGGGCGCGCGCGGTAGCCGCAGCCAGATCAGGCAGTTGGCCGGGATGCGTGGTTTGATGGCGAAGCCGTCGGGGGACATCATCGAACTCCCGATTCGATCCAACTTCAAAGAAGGTCTTTCGGTCATCGAGTTCTTCATCTCGACCAACGGCGCCCGAAAAGGTCTTGCCGACACGGCGTTGAAGACCGCGGACGCGGGGTACCTCACCCGACGTCTCGTCGATATCGCGCAGGACGTTGTGATCAACGAGGATGATTGTGGAACGATAAATGGAATCGAGATTGAAGCGCTCAAGGACGGCGAAGAGATCGTCGAGTCGCTCGCGGATCGTATCGTCGGTCGCTTCACGCTCGAGCGCGTCAAACACCCGATCACGGGGGAGATCTTCGTCGACGTCAACGAGGAGATCAGCGACGAAGTCGCGGTCCAAATCGAAGAAGCTGGGATCGAGTCCGTGCGGATCCGTACGGTACTGACGTGCGAAGCGAAGTACGGTGTGTGCCGTAACTGTTACGGCCGAAACCTGACGAACAACAAGACCGTGGATATCGGCGAGGCGGTGGGAATCATCGCCGCGCAATCGATCGGACAACCGGGAACGCAGCTTACGATGCGGACGTTCCACATCGGCGGTGCCGCGACACGAACTGCCGAGGAAAACCGCGTCTCGCTCAAGCATCCGGTCATGGTGCGTCAGATCGTGGGAAGCGTCGTGACGCTTGACGACTCAAGTCGACTCTTCACGCGCAAAGGATACATCGTCGTTGCTCGTATTCTGCACTCGATCAAGCTCGAGAAGAAGGATGAAGTCCTGGTCGGTGACATGGATAAGGTTGCTAAGACGCAGCCGATCCTGAAACGCGGAAAAGAAGAAATCCTCGCGCCGGACAGCGCGTACTCCGTCGTGAAGGACGGAATGCTTCTGCTCATCGCGCAGGACCAACGCGTCGACGTCCGAAACGGATCGGAAGTGCTCGTCGTCGAGGGCGAGGTGGTTGCCGCCGACGCTCCGATTGTGTCGTTTGATCCGTTCAGCGAACCGATCATTTCGGAAGCTTCCGGTGTCGTTGTGTTCAAAGACATCGTTCAGGGCACAACACTCAAAGAAGAGATCAACGAAGACACCGGGAACATCGAGAAAAAAATCGCGGACTTCACGTTGGAGAGTCTGCAACCCAGGATAATCGTGCAGGGACCCGACGGAGAGGAGCGTTCGTCGTACTATCTGCCGGGTGGCGCGTACCTGAACGTCAACGACGGCGACACGGTTCACGCGGGACGCATAATCGCAAAGATGTTGAAGGAAAACGTCAAGACACACGATATTACCGGTGGTCTTCCGCGGGTCGGTGAACTGTTTGAGGCGCGCCGGCCGAAAGTCGGGTCGGTGCTCGCGCAGGTGGGCGGAATCGTATCGTTCAAGCCGATAGTGAAGGCAAAACGCGTCATCGTCGTGACCGACCCGTACGGGAAGGAGTACAAGCATCTCGTTCCGATGGGGCGACACTTACTCGTGCGCGAAGGTGATACCGTCGAAGCCGGTGAGATGCTGTGCGAAGGTAACATCGATCCGCACGATGTCCTCCAGATTCTCGGTGAGAACGCGCTGCAGCAGTTCCTTGTGAACGAAGTGCAGGAGGTATATCGTCTCCAGGGCGTCAATATCAACGACAAGCACATAGGTGTCATTATCCGGCAGATGATGCGGAAACTCGAGATTGTTGCGGTTGGCGACACAAACTTCATCTTCGGGCTCCAGGTCGATAAGTACAAGTTCCACGAAGAGAACCGAAAAGTCATGAAGGAAGGTGGTCAGCCGGCCGTCGGGCGGCCTCTTCTGCTTGGGATTACGCGTGCGTCGCTGAACATCGATTCGTTCATCTCCGCGGCGTCGTTCCAGGAAACCACGCGCGTCTTGACAAATGCGGCGATCGCGGGTTCGACCGACCATCTGCGGGGACTGAAGGAAAACGTGATCATCGGGCATCTAATTCCGGCAGGGACCGGAATGCGCGGCTACAAGAATGTCAAACTGTACGACGAAAACCGCGAGGATCTCGATGCGCATATGCAACGAATTATCGAACAGCGCGCCAAGGAGCGCGAGGAACAGCAAGAAGAAGAGGAACGCGAAGAAGCCGAGGTTTTGTAACCGAGGTTGTGCTACAGGCTGGAATTCCATGGCGAGCAGATCGAACAAGCCGAAAGGTCGATTTGCTCGTCGGGGTGGTATTGACCATAATCCGCGGCTCTGGTATTGTAACGACTCACATTATCAGAGTTTACGGTAACTGCTGACGGGAGTAAGGAAGTAAATGCCGACAATTAACCAATTGGTTCGGAACGGACGAAAAACGTCTCACAAATCGACGAAGTCACCTGCGTTGCAGTCCTGCCCGCAGAAACGTGGAGTGTGCACGCGCGTAATGACCATTACGCCAAAAAAGCCGAACTCGGCGCTGCGGAAAGTCGCGCGCGTCAGGCTCGTGAACGGAATCGAAGTTACGGCGTACATTCCGGGGATCGGACATAACCTTCAGGAGCACTCGGTGGTCTTGCTCCGTGGCGGCCGTGTGAAAGACCTTCCGGGCGTTCGCTATCATATCGTCCGTGGAGCTAAAGACACGTTGGGCGTGGAGGACCGGAAGAAAGCTCGGTCCAAGTACGGCACGAAGAAGCCGAAGGCGTAAGAGGAAGATAGAATGTCACGAAGGAAAGTCATACAGCCGAAATCTCCTATTCCGGACCCACGTTACGGAAGTAAGGTCGTTGCGAAATTTATGACACGAATGATGGTCGGCGGAAAGAAATCGACCGCGCTTCATATCATCTACGACGCATTCGAACGTATGGAAGGCAAGGTCGACAAAGAGCCGCTTGAAGCGTTCCTCAAGGCTCTTGAGAACGTGAAGCCGGTCGTGGAAGTCAAGAGTCGCCGGGTCGGCGGTTCGACGTACCAGGTGCCCGTTGAGATTCGTGATAGTCGCCGGGAGGCGCTTGCGATGCGGTGGGTTATTCAGGCCGCGCGCAATCGCACGGGCCGGTCGATGAGCGAAAAACTCAGCGCCGAGCTGCTCGACGCGTTCAACATGACGGGGACGGCTTTTAAGAAGAAGGAAGATACGCACCGGATGGCGGAGGCCAACAAAGCCTTCGCGCATTACCGGTGGTAGAGTAACAGGTTCGATCGGTAGTTGTGCGGATCGTTGCCGATCCGCTGATCGCGACGACGTGTCGTCGCTACGTGTCGTGTGGTTTCACTCGGCGAGAGCCGGGTAAAATACCCGCGGCAATGAAACCAAACCGACCGTTCGGTGCGGGATTCGCCGCTCGAGGGATTCAGGTGGTTTTGTCAAAGAGTTTCACGACTCTTCACGAACGGCACAGGTGGACGCCTGAGCCGCTTGACAAATCCCTTTGACTTCCATAGAATACGGCACTCCGGCTTATGCGCCGAATCTGCGGTACGGCGGGCTCGAATTCTCTGAATTCGTGCCGGCATCGCGTGAAACGCGTGTAACGCTGGAAAGGAAAAAAATGCCACGGCTTATTGATGTCGCGAGGAGGATGTAATGGCGAAGGAAAAATTTCAGAGGGATAAGCCTCATATTAACGTCGGCACGATTGGTCACGTCGACCACGGAAAGACGACGTTAACCGCAGCAATCTCGATGTTCTGCTCCGCTAAAACCGGCGGAAAGATCATGAAGTACGAGGACATCGATAACGCACCTGAAGAGAAGGCGCGAGGTATCACAATCAACACCCGGCACGTCGAGTATCAGTCGGATAACCGGCACTACGCTCACGTTGACTGTCCGGGGCACGCCGACTACATCAAGAACATGATTACGGGAGCCGCCCAGATGGACGGTGCGGTGATCGTCGTGTCGGCTACCGACGGAGCCATGTCACAGACCAAAGAGCACATCCTGCTCGCTCGTCAGGTCGGTGTGCCTGCGCTGATCGTCTTTATCAACAAGACCGACCAGGTCGACGACCCGGACATCATCGAGCTTGTTGAAGAAGAGATGCGCGACATTCTCAAGTCGTATGACTTTCCGGGCGACGACATTCCTATCGTGAAGGGGAGCGCGTTCCAAGCCATGGAGAACCCCGGAGACGCCGAGAAGAC
>PXBQ01000417.1 GCA_003566875.1 Spirochaetaceae bacterium
CCCGTTTTCGGCGTACCTCGCGTGGTTTGATCTCGCAGCCGACGGCTCGCCACGCGGCTCGGTATCGTTCGTGTTCGTGATCGCGACCGCGTTCTTCTCGACCGCGTTCGCGATGTCGGTTTACAGACGTGGGTTCGTTCTGCCGATCGTCGGAACCGGCTTTGTGATCTCGTTGTTTATGACGGTTATCTACCAGCGCGAAAGCCTCGGTTTTCTGACCGTGGGTCTGTTCGTCCTGTTCTTCATCGTTCTCGTGCAGAGATCGCTCTCGGGCACGTTCAAGGTACGGTCGGCCCTCTCGATTCTTGTCATGTTCAGTGTGAGCTTTTTCGTCGCGGCGATGTTCGGCGGCCGGTACGAGCCGCAAGGCTCGTACATTATCGACTCACAACTCTCGCCGAATCTGCGCGACTTTGTGGTCCGTTCGTTCCCGCGATTCCCGGTTATGTACGCGATACCCGGTTATGGGTACTCGTTCGAACAGAGAACGTTCGGCGAATCGCCGATCCTTTCGAGCAACGCGATTTTCAGCGTGTACGCGGACCCGGGGTCACGCGTGTATCTTCGGACCGAAGCGTCCAGAACGTTCGACGGGCGCGCGTGGGGTGAGGACGATCCGGAAATCGACGAGGAAGCCCGCCCCGTCGAAACTCGCCCGTTATCGGCGTATCGTGCACCCGCTCCGGTCGAGATGGGGTACGAGCTCGGGATCGATATGGGAATGGGGACACCGCTCGGCGGCAACGTTCACGTGACTCTGCTCGGAGATTTCTACCCGATGTTGCCGCACACGCTCGACATGGTCGACGCGACGGTATACAGCAGCCGCACGACATCGATTCTCGGTGCACGCGACACGGGTTACAAACTCGATCCTCCGATCGTTCACCGCGACACGGTCGTGATCGAACGACGCATAGTACCGCCGGAACCGGAAGAGATCGAACGTCCGGAAAACCTTGACGAGTATACCCGCGTATACGATGTCCCTGATTCAATCCGGGAGCTTGCCGCGACGCTGCGGGGTGAAACACAGTTTGAAACCGCGACGAACATCCGCGACTATCTCGCCGAGGAAAGCGAGTACACCCTCGAGGTGCCGCGGCTTCCACAGGACGCCGACTTCGTCGAGCATTTCCTGTTCGAGAGCCGCAAGGGGTTCTGCGTCCAGTATGCGACGGCGTTCGCGGTCCTCGCGCGGCTCAACGACATCCCGACCCGGTACGTCTCGGGATTTCTCGTGTACGTTCCCGACGACACGAACTACACAACTGTCTCGGGCCTCTCGGCGCACGCGTGGCCCGAGATCTGGCTCCCCGAGTTCGGGTGGAACATCGTCGAGGCGACGCCGCCGATGCAAAGCGCGGCCGACCTCGCGTGGTTCTACCGTGACCGCTACGGTGTCGGTGCCGACTCGTACACGAGGCGGCAGCTCGACGCGATCATCGGTCGTGATATGACCGACGACGAGGACGACGAGCGCGAGCGCGTATCGTTCGGCGATATCGTGCGAACGACCGGGCCCGCCGCCGCGGGCGTTGTGTTCGTCGGCTCGCTCATTGCGCTCGGCATGATCGGGAAAAAACGCGATTGGTTCGTTCGCACTCCTGACCACACGTTCTCGGTCACGGCCGGACGCCTCGTCCGGGCCGCGGCACGGTCGGGAGTCGATAGCCCGGCAGAAACGGGTTGGAAAACGTGGCATCACCGCGTCCGCAGCGCGTGTGGCGTGAATCACGGAGCGCCGCGGCCGACAGCGCACGCTCGTGCGCTGAAGCTCGTGTGGTCGGCTTACTTCGGTGGACAACCGATCCGTGAGATCGACGTTGAGTTCTTGAAGACGTACCGGACGCGCGTCTCGCGAACTCTCCGCGGACGGAATTGAGACACGCGGGCGTCGTGCGGCCCTCTCCCGCGGCCCTCTCCCGCTGCCCTCTGGTTCGCCGCAAAACACAGCCCGGCTTACGCGGTGAAGCGATATCCTCGACTGCGCACCGTCTGAATGATCTTACCCGAGCGGGTGTCGCCGAGTTTTTTCCGCAACGCCGCGATGTGTACGTCGACTGTTCGCGTCGCGGGCGCGGCATCGTACCCCCAGACCATATCGAGTAACTCGTTTCTGTCGATGATTTCTCCACGGTTCTGAAGGAAGTACTCAAGCAGTCGACACTCCTGGTGCGTGAGGTCGATAGTCTTGCCGTCGCGGCGAACGGACGCCGCCTTGAGATCGACGATCGCACCGGGAATCTCGTACGACGATCCGTCGCGCGCCGAGACCGTGCGACCACGGCGAATCAAAACCTCGATCCGCGCAAGAAGCTCTGCCATCTCGAACGGCTTAACCATGTAGTCGTCGGCTCCGATCTTGAGACCCAGAACCTTATCGAATACCTGGCCCCGTGCGGTCAGCATGAGCACCGGCGTCGTGACACCGATCCCGCGCAGATCACGACACACGCTCAAGCCGTCGCGCCCGGGAAGCATCAGGTCGAGAATTACGGCGTCGAACTCACCCGTCGACGCCTTCCTGAACCCGGAGTCGCCGTCGGACGCAGCATCGACCCCATACCCTTCAGCCTCTAGGCGATCGGATACCGTCACGACGATACCCTCTTCGTCCTCGATAATGAGAACGCGGCGCTTGACATCATCCACCCTTGCTCTCCTCTGTCGGAATCACGATCTCGAACGCGACTCCGCCGTCGATCAGGTTTTGAAACGACACTCTCCCGCCGTGATACTCGACGATGCGTTTGACAAAACTCAACCCCAAGCCGCTTCCTGGCGAGACACCCGTTCCGTTTGCGCCGCGGAAGAACGGCTCAAAAATCCTGTCTCCCTCGTCGCGGTCGATTCCCGGACCAAAGTCACGGACCGCCACCACCGCGCGTCTTCGGTTACGCTCAAAACGCTGCTCGGTCGAAACGATAACGCGCCCGCCGGCTCCGCCATACTTGACGCCGTTGGAAATCAGGTTTGATACCGCCGAGACAAGCGCTTCGCGGTCGGCTTTGATCGGCGCGAGGCGTGGTTGAATCCGGGTTTCTATCTCGACTCCGTTCTCGGCTGCCTGCGTTGCGTGCATCGCGACGGCGTCCGAGACGACATCCGCGAGAGGCACGACCGTACGGGCGTTCCGTGACGTTTTCTCGATCCCCGAGAAAAGCAGGATCTTCTCGACCAATGTCTCGAGCCGTCGGCCTTCGGTGCGAACGAGGTCCCCGTACTTGCGCACTCGAACCGGGTCTTCGGTGATCCCTTCGGCAAGGTTCTCTCCGACCGAAAAAATGACCGCAAGCGGAGTTCTGAGCTCGTGAGTAATGGTCGCGACGAACTCGCGCTCCTGCCGACGCACGCGTTCGGCGCGTCGGTACGAGCCGTACAGCGCGATCAACGCGAGCGCGAGCAATACAAGCGTGCCCGCGCTCAACGCCGCGTTGCGCCGACGCCCCTCGGCGACCGCCGCCTCGAGTGATCCGGAGCGGTGGTACGCCTCGAGTACGAAGTACTCGCCTATCGCCTGCGAAAGCTGGAACTCAGCGATACGTTCCTGGCCGATTTCCACCAACTCGGTGAGTCTCGCGGTTGTTGCGAGATCCGTCCTAACCCCCAAGATCTCCCGCGATGCCTCGGGTCCGGCGTCGATATCGGCCCGGCTCCGGTCGTCGCGCCGAAGGTTCCAGAGCCAGAATCTCACGGCGGGAATATCGAGCACACGGCCGATCGTCGAGCCGCGGCCCGATTCGGCCGTGAACCGGACCGGCGCCGAAAGCGGGAAGAACGGAACGACTATGTCCGGCGTGTCCAGGACGTCGGTCTCGCGCCCGTACACGATTCGGCCGGACTCCCGGACACGAACCGCGACGTTGTACGCGCCGTCTTCGATTTCGAAGTAGCGCGTTACCATCGTCGGGATGAACTCCCCCGTAAGGAACTCATCGCTCAGGAACACCACGACATACGCGACCGGCCGGTTCTCGTCCGGCCGACCGTTTGCGCGGTTCCCGGGATCGACGCGCGAAGGAACAATTGGAATGACGATGCGGGTCCCCGACCGATGTGGAGGATCGAGCCGCGCGAGAATCGCGCGCTCGACCGCTTTCGCCTGTTCTTCAGTGACCGGGTAAGGAGCGTCGATCGGCTCAAGATCGGCCGTCTCGCCGTTTCTCCGGTAGAGGTACGCGGCGTCGATCAGACCGGGAAATTCCGAGTTTGATCTCCAAAACGACAAGCGATGCGAGAGCGCCTCGAGAATCGGCTCGTCCTCGGTAGGAAGCGCGAAGATCGAGTACACGACCGACAGTTCACCCGAGACCGCCTGCCGCAGCTGATGCGCGGCCGATGCAAGGTTTTGTTGCATTCTGACCGCCTCCGCGTCGGCGATGCGAGACAGCCACGTGTTTTGAAGAAGGCCAAGGACCGGGACAAGCGACAACGCGCCGAACAATACGATCGTCACCGGACGAAACCTGCGGAACATGAATGCGAGTGTAGCATATCGGGCCGGAATTGTTCACAATGAACAAACGCCACGAATCGGTTCGGCCGGGATTCTGCTCGACTCGGCGGAGACGCATGAAATGCTTGATTTATACACGCTTTTCCGGCAACACTCGGGAGAGGCGCTGTATCTCATGCCGTATCGGATCAAATGAAGGAGAAAATGATGAAA
>PXBQ01000289.1 GCA_003566875.1 Spirochaetaceae bacterium
CTCGCCCACGCGCGTCGATCACTCCGGTCTCGACGCCCTCGTCTGCGTTTAAACCCCTCTCCCGGTTCAAACCCCTCTCCCGCGCCCGCGCAAGCAGTCCGAGCACGTCCTGCGTAGCGACAGTGAATACGAGACGAACCCGGTTGCCGACTCGAGCGATAACGCCGGTTTCAGGGGCAAAGAGAAACGCGAGGAAGAAGAACGCTCCGAGGACGACCGCCATCGAACCCGCTGTGCTTGTGTCCTCGAATCCGAACAGCGGTGGCACCGTGATCGCAACGACGTGTCCCGCCGCCGCGGCAAGAATCGCAAGAGCGACCGCGACGCAGAGAAACGGCACCAGCCTCCGCGTCACGAGGTGCGCGGTCGCACCCGGCACTATCAACATCGCAATCACGAGGATGCTTCCGACCACATCGAACGCGGCGACCGTCGTTATCGCGACGAGAATCATCACGAGAAAATGCATCGCGTTTGCATTGATCCCAAGCGTCGTGGCGAGAGCAGGGTCAAACGTCGCGACCTTGAGTTCCTTGAACAGGACCGTGACCACCGCGATGTTCAAGAACGTTACGAGCGACAACACGAGCACGCCGCGAGGAACGTCGAATCGACCGATCCGGACAACGGTCAGCGGAACGAGCTCGACGGCGCCGAACAGGACGTGTTCCGGATGGATATCGACGTGATGAGCCGCCTGTTCAAGCAGAATCAGCCCGATCGCGAACAGAATCGTGAAAACAACGCCCATCGCCGCACCGTGCTCGAGTCTCCCGTATCTCCGCACCGCCTCGACGAGGATCGCGGTCACGACACCGATCACCGCAGCGCCGATGAACATCGTACCGCCCGCGTGACTGCCCGTGATTATAAACGCGAGCGCGATCCCGGGGAGAACCGCGTGGCTGATCGCGTCGCCCATCATGCTCATCTTCTTAAGCACGAGAAAACTCCCGACGAGAGCCGAAGACACGCCCGCCATCGCCGCAGCGACGACGATCCAAGTGTCAAGAGACGTCCAGATCAAACCGGAAATCATACCTGAAATCATGCCGGCCCTCGTTTGAGCGTATGCACGCTCTCGGGCACCCGTCGGCCTTCGCGTTCAACGACTCGTTCGAGCTCGGCGACGAGCTCTTCACCGAGAACGTGTTCGATAAAATCAGCTCCATAATCGACCTGGCTCGGCGCGGACTCAGCGTACTCGAGCAGGTACGTCTCCCATAATCGATGATTGCGCGTGAAACGCGCCGCTCGCGCGCGTCCAGCGTTTGTAAAGGCCCACACGCCGCGCTCGTCGCGCCGGACCAACCCATCGCGCTCTGCGCGGGCGAGCGCGCGACCGAGCTCGGCACCGGTGTACGACCTCGCATTCCCGAGATACGACATCTGTCGGTCGGTGTCTACGGCGGCGCCCGCTTCCTCGCACTCGAACAACGCCCGGAGTAGATTTTGTTCCCGGATCCGCATTAAGAGCCGGTGCCTCTCTCGCGCGACGTGGACGAGGCCGCGCGACGTCCCGAACATGAGACTCACGACAAAACCGACTCCCATCACCGTGACGATAACGGCACCAGCGGGCAACCGCGGAGCGAGCGCGCTTATGCTCGTGCCGACATACCCCCCGAGCGCACCGATCGCACCTGCGATAACCGTCGTACGAGCAAGATCGTCGGTCCAGAACCGCGCCGCGGCAGGCGGCACGATCAAAACCGCGATCACGAGAATCACGCCGACCGCTTGCATGCCGAGGACCGTCACACCGACGACAAGCGCCATGAGAACCAGGTCGAGAATCCCAACCGGCCAACCGTCGCTGGCCCCGAACGCCGGGTCGAACGTAGCGAGCCTGAGCTCCTTGAAGAGAAACACGGCGACGACGACGATCGCGACGGCGGATACCCCGATGAAAATCGCATCTGATCGCAGCATCGACGCGGTCTTTCCAAAAATGAAAGATGCAAGCCCCGCAGCGGAAGCCCCGCGCATTTTCTGTATGACGCCGAGTAGCGCAATCCCGAAACCGAAAAAGACGCTCAACACGATGCCGAGAGCCGCGTCCTCGGAGAGATGCGTGTATCGATCGATCACCGAAACGCACGCCATACCGAGTAGCCCTGCTATCAACGCGCCGAGCAGCAGCCCCGGAAGACTTCTTCCGTCCGCGCCAAACGCGACCATGACGAGAAACGCCCCGGCGATACCGGGCAGTGCGGCGTGGCTCACGGCATCCGCAAGAAGGGCGCGGCGCCGAAGCAAGAGAAACACACCGATTACGCCCCCCGCTATTCCCAGCATCACGGTTCCGAACACGACGACACGCGTGTTGTAGTCGGTGAGCAGCACGACCCGCAGGATCAGATCAGCGGTCACATCGTCCTCCCGACCGCGTTGACCGCCTTATCGAGAAGCGTCAGACGTCCGCCGTACGTCCGTCGGAGGTTCTCGGAAGAGAATACTTCGTCGACGGGCCCGGCGGCGACGACGCGCATGTTCAGCATTATCAGATAGTCGAAGTACTCGGTCACCGATTCGAGGTCGTGATGTACGACGAAGACCGTCTTCCCGCTCTCTTTGAGCCGGCGCAGAATATCGACGATCGCTTTTTCGGTCGCGGCATCGACTCCGGCGAACGGCTCATCCATGAAGTAGATCAACGCATCCTGTACCAATGCACGTGCGAGAAATACGCGTTGTTGTTGACCGCCCGAAAGGCGGCTGATCTGGCGGTCTGCGTAATCGGCCATACCGACCTCAGACAACGCTGCACGGGCCTGCTCGCGATACACGCGCGAGACGGGCTTGAACCAGCCGATCTTCCGATACAACCCCATCGCAACAAGCTCGAGGGCATTGATCGGGTACTCCCAATCAACGCTCTCGCGCTGCGGCACGTACCCGATGAGTCTGCGCTGTACGGCGTACGGCTTCCCGAACAACTCGACCCTTCCGGTAGCGCGCGGCATGAGATCGAGGATTGCCTTGATCAGCGTGCTCTTCCCGGCACCGTTCGGTCCGATGATTCCGGCGATGACCGCCTCCGGGACGTCCAGGTCAACGTCCCAGAGAACCGGTTTCTGGTGGTACGCAACGGTAAGGTCGCGGGTATGCAACGCGATCGCGTTTGGTCGGGTCGGGTCATTCATCGTGAGAGCTTACCGTTCATGCCGGCTTCGGGTGCCGTGCCGCCGAGTCCGCGAACGATCGTCGTCGCGTTATGGTCGATCATTCCGATGTACGTACCTTCGTACGTGCCGCCCGGTCCCATTGCGTCGGAGAACAACTCTCCGCCGATCACTACATCGTGTCCTCGTGCCCGCGCGCCTTCAATCACCGCGCCGAGTGCGCGATCGGGGACGGTCGTCTCGGCGAATACCGCGCCGATCCGGTTCTCGACGACGAATTGAACGAGATTGTTTATGTCCTGGATGCCGGCTTCCGACTCGGTGCTGATCCCCTGAACGCCGAGAACCTCGAGGCCGTACGCGGCGCCGAAGTATCCAAACGCATCGTGAGCGGTGATCAGAACACGCTTTCCGTCCGGGATCGTCGCCAAGATCCCGCGCACGTACTCGTCGAGCCGCTCGAGTTCGACAAGATACTCATCCGCGCGCGCGCGATACTCGTCGGCGTGCGCAGGGTCGAACTCGGACACCGCGTCGGTAATCACATCGACGACGTTCATCCAGAGCGAAACGTCCATCCAAAGATGTGGATCAAAGGCTTCCTCGTAATCCTCGCTGTCGAGCAGGCTCGTCGGTTCGACACGTTCGGTGACCGCGTACACGGGCTTTGTTCGCGCTACCTGCACGAGCGTATCGCCCATCCGGCCTTCGAGCATGAGGCCGTTGTAGAAGATCATGTCCGCCTGCTGCATTCTCGCGACGTCCGACCGCGTCGGACGATAGAGGTGCGGGTCGATATCCTCACCCATCAACGAATGCACGTTCGCGCGCTCGCCGACGACCGCGCGAACGACATCGCCGATCATTCCGGTCGTCGTGACGATCGAGTATGGATAAGAGAACCCCGGCACTTCTTCGGTTCGACCGGAAGAGAACGCCGCGCTCACCAGACAGACTAAAATAACGCAGGTAAGTAATATTCGTTTCATAGAAGTTCCTTATAGCATAGTTCATCATATGGAATTTGATTCATCAAAATATCGATGAAAATATACACGCCACGTGCGGCCGTGTCAAGATGGAGTTAAACGATGAGGAGGGAAAAAGAGACGGTTTTTGGGGTAGCTACCGGCGTGTCGACAGTACGTTCAGCATGTCCGCCGTCATCGTCTCGAGGTCGTGTTCGGGCGACCACCCCCACTCGACGCGCGCCGCGTAGTCCTCGAGCGAGTTCGGCCATGAATCGGCGATCGATTGGCGTACCGGGTCGATCGTGTACGTGATCTCGAAATCAGGAATGTGTTTCCGGATGTACGCGGCCTGTTCTTCCGGACAGAAACTCATCGCCGTGACGTTGAACGCGTTTCGATGTCGGAGTTTCGCGGGGTCAGCCTCCATCACGTCGATCGCGGCCTTCACCGCGTCGGGCATATAGATCATGTCGAGATACGTGTTACCCGAAAGAAAACAATCGTACCGCCCACTTTCGACCGCCGCGTAGTAGATCTCGACCGCGTAGTCGGTTGTCCCGCCGCCCGGCAGC
>PXBQ01000347.1 GCA_003566875.1 Spirochaetaceae bacterium
CTCGGCGTGTTCCGCGAAGCGATCAACGCGTGCATCGTTGCGGAGGACTTCTGCTTCGTCCCGATCCAGAAGGAGTGCAGCGTTGA
Source organism: Spirochaetaceae bacterium (assembly GCA_003566875.1). Taxonomy (GTDB): domain Bacteria; phylum Spirochaetota; class Spirochaetia; order DSM-27196; family PXBQ01; genus PXBQ01. The sequence goes on from PXBQ01000347.1 coordinate 87, forward strand.
GGTCATGGCGCTTGTCGCGGACTTCTTCCTCGGGCTTCGTGAGTTGAACTTTGTCGTCGTCGTACAACCCGATCGCGACGAGTACCGGCTCTCGGTTCGAAGCGACGACGTGGGTCGACCGTCGGACATCGTGATTCGAAAGGCACTCTCGGGCATCGGTTCCGGCGGTGGGCACATACATATGGGCGGCGGAAGCATTCCGCGTGATCTCTTCCCGGGTGAGGAAGGTCTGCGTAAACGGTTCCTTGCTGCGATGGGGAAGGAAACATGAGCGATTCAGTGACACGAGTAAGCAGCAACGGCCGCGAGATTGTCATCGTCGGTACGGCGCACGTCTCACGCGACAGCGTAACCGAGGTCAAGGCGATCATTGCCGACGAACGTCCGGATCGGGTGTGCGTCGAGATCGACGCGTCGCGGGAACGCGCGTTGACCGAGGGGAATTCGTGGTCGTCACTCGATATCTTCCAGGTGATCAAGCAGCGAAAAGGCTTCCTTCTGCTCGCCAATCTCGTTCTTTCATCGTTCCAGAGGCGGCTTGGGCTCGATCTCGGCGTGAAACCTGGCGAGGAGATGCTTGAAGCGATCGAGTCGGCACGCGAACTCGGGATCCCGTACAGTCTGTGCGATAGGGAGATTCACACGACGCTTCGGCGCGCATGGGCTAAGAGCAGCCTGTGGGCGAAAAACAAGATGCTCGCGGCGCTTCTCGGGTCGATTTTCACGCGCGAAAAGCTCGGTGCCGAGGAGATCGAGGCGCTCAAACGGAAGAGCGCGCTCGACGAGATGCTCGACGAGCTCTCCGACTACCTTCCCGCGGCTAAAAAAGTTCTGATCGACGAGCGCGACACGTATCTCGCGGCGAACATTTACACCGCCACGGGCGCCAAGATCGTCGCGGTAGTCGGGGCGGGCCATGTTCCGGGCATCGTGAGGGAACTCGATCGTTTCAGCAAGTCCGACGATCCGCCGATTATCGACGATCTATCGGTCGTTCCGCCTCCGGGTATCATCGCGCGGTCGATCAAGTGGGTTATCCCCGCGATCGTAGTCGGCTTGATCGGATGGGGATTCTACCGCTCCGGGTGGGATGGAGGGATTCAGATGTTAATGCGGTGGATCCTCGTGAACGGAACGCTCTCGGCGATCGGCGCCGCGGTCGCGTTTGCACACCCGATCACCGTGGTCGCCGCGTTTGTCGCGGCTCCGGTCACATCGATGAACCCCACGATCGGAGTCGGGTTCGTCACGGGGTTGATAGAAGCGGTCGTGCGGAAACCGCGCGTCGAGGACTTCGAGGCGATCCAAGACGATATCCTGACGTTCCGGGGTTTCTTCCGAAACCGGCTCACGCGCATCCTACTTGTTTTCTTCTTCTCGACCGTCGGCAGCGCGATCGGGACGTTCGTCGCTCTCCCGTTCCTGATGCCCGGCGTCTGAGCGCGCGGCCGCCGCGCGCAACGGTTCTCCGTTTGTGAGCCGAAACACGTTCTTGATGCACGCCGCGATTGTCGTTGCGGTCGTGTACGTTTCGATCGGATCCGGCGTGGCGCCGTCGGATTCACCGTCGGCGCCACGTTGATTCGCGCGGTCTCGTGCATCGGAGGCGGGACCGATCAGCCGGACGAGCCCCATCTCACGGGCGGCTTTTGCCCTTCGCCTGATATGCGTCACCGGCCGGATTTCGCCCGCGAGGCTTAGCTCGCCGACGACGGTCGTACCCGCAGGAACCGGCAGACCCGTGCGCGCCGAGTACAACGCGGCGGCGAGCGGAAGCTCAATCCCCACTTCGGAGATGCGCATCCCTCCGGCGACGTTCACGTAGATATCCTGGTCGGACAACCTCACCCCGACATGCCTTTCGATCACAGCCGCCACACGCGCGACACGGCTCGAGTCGATGCGATCGGAGTACACGCGCGAGAGCCCACTCTTCGCCGTCACCGTCAACGCCTGGATCTCGACGAGAAGGATCCGCGAACCTTCGTACACCGGCGCAACCACGACGCCCGGCGGCAGCGCACCGTCGCGGACCACGACGAAAAGCGAAGACGGATCGGTAATGGGCTGCAGGCCGCGTTCGTCCATCGCGAAGATGCCGATTTCATCGGTCGACCCAAACCGATTCTTCGAAGCCCGGAGGAAGCGGAGCTCGCCTCCCGAGTCGTCGAAGAATAGTACTGCGTCGACCATGTGTTCGACGACTTTTGGACCGGCGATTACGCCGTCTTTCGTGACGTGTGCGACAAAGAAGATCGACGCGTCGTACGTGCGCGCCCACTCGATCAGTTCGAACGCACAGTACTTGATCTGGTTCACGGTGCCGGGAACCGCTCCGAGCTCGACCGCGTACAACGTCTGGATCGAGTCGACGACGATCACGTCGGGTTTGACCGCACGGACAAGGTCGAGCAGAGCCTCGATCTCGACTTCGGTCGTGATGCTGACGGAGTCGCCCGTTACCCCGAGTCTGTCCGCACGGACTTTGATCTGCGATTTCGACTCTTCGCCGGCGACGTACAATACCGAGGTGTTTTTCAGTCCCCCGACCGCCTGGAGCATCAAAGTCGATTTACCGATTCCGGGCTGCCCACCGATCAACACCGACGCCCCGCGCGGCACGCCGCCGCCGAGAACGCGGTCGAGTTCGTCGATCCCGAACGGGCGTCGCAAGTCCGATCGCACCGTAATCTGTGACAGCGCGGTCGGTGCGGGGGCGGCCTCACGCGCAGAGCGGCCCGGCGAGCTACCTGCGCGTTGCGCAACGGGAACACGCGTTTCGATCAGCGTGTTCCACTCGCTGCAGTCCGGGCATTTGCCGAGCCATCGCGGTTCCTCGTGTCCACACGACGAACAAACGAATCGGGTCCGTTCTTTTTTTGCCATTGCCGACCTCATCGTATTGCCGGAATCATTGACTTAATGCCGACGTCGCCGTATTGTGGCCGGGGATGGAAAGCAACGACCCTAACAAAGATGACGACGATCGGGCGGACGATGACGCGCAGCGCGTGAGCGCCGACGAAGCATTCTCCGCGGATACATTCGAGTCAATTAAGCACGAGGTTCTCGCCGAGATCAAGAGGCGCGCTCGACGAATTTCGGTCCGTGAAGCCGCGGACGCGATCGGTCGTCGCGACGGTGAGGCCGTGGCCGTGCTCGAACGGCTCGCGCGTATGGGTTTCCTCACGCGCTCAGATGGTTTAACCGCGGATTTTGCCGGTCGTTCCGGCGTTTCGTCCCCGCAGTCGCCGAGAGTGCCTCTGCCCGGGGAGTACGAGGACGACGACGAGCTCGAGCGCGTAGAACGCCAATGGGACCAGGTGCTCGAGGCGCGCGACGACGAATCACTGTTCGATGCGTACACCGAGCACGCAGGCCACGTCGCGCGGCGCGCCCGTGCGGGGTTCATCGGCCACGCGACGACGTTTCTCGGTGTTCAGGCGTTTCTCTTCGGTGTCTGGCTGTTTGTCGCGGGCGGTGGATTCCCGTGGTTTCTCTTCCCGTTCCTGGGGTGGGGGATCGGCGTCGCGAGCCACTTCGCGTCGACGTGGTGTAAAAACAAGGAACACAAGGAACTCACGTCTTTCGACGACATGAATCGTGAACAGTTGCGAGTGTTCCGCCGCCTGGCAAAGGCGCGCGCGTCGTGGGTCGGCCACGTCGTATCGAATGCGGCCGTGTCGCTTCTGCTGATGACGATCAACCTGGTCACGTCACCAGGGTTCCTATGGTTCCTGTTCCCGGTCGGGGGAATGGCGATCGGTGTCGTCACGCACACCGCGACATATCTGGCTCGGAAACGATCGCTCCTCAAGCGCCTCAAGGACGCCGGTGCGCGGATTCTTCCGCGCCGAAAGAGCATTGCGGGTGCGAGCGGGCGTGCAGAGCAGGCGAGGCGTATCCGCGATACGGTTTTAGACCAGGCCAAATCGTTCGGAGACAACGCTCCGTTTGGTGATGAGTTTGTCCCGGTTCTCGATAACTACGTCGCTCAGATCGAGGAACTCGAGCAGAAGAGCGCCGAGATCGATCAGATAATCGGAGGAATCCCGACAGGCGAGTTGGACCGCGACCTCGCCGCGCTCGTACGGAAGCAAGAGTCGAGTGACGACGCGCGGATGGTCGCCGAGTACTCGCGCTCGATCGAAGAGATCGAGCGCCAGAGATCGTCGCTCCGCGAACTCCGGAACGAGCGCGAGGTTCTTGCGCTTCGGCTGAACTCGTCGCTTAACGCGTTGAAACAGATGCAGATCGATCTGGCCCGGATGAAAAGCGTCTCGACCCCGATGCAGAGCTCGTCGTTTACGATGATCAAGGATAAATCCGACGAGTTAACCCGCTACCTCGACGATCTGCGATCCGCGTACACCGAGCTTGAAGATTAGTTCGGCTCAGTCGTTCTCGAAGCCGAGTAACTCGATCTCGAACACCAGAAAGGAGTTCGGCGGAATCGGTCCGACGCCGCGACTACCGTACGCGAGTTCGGGCGGCAGCACGATGAGCCGTTTCTCGCCCCGTTGCATGTCCAGAAGCGTGATGTCCCAGCCCGGGATAACCTGCCCGACCCCTGC
>PXBQ01000560.1 GCA_003566875.1 Spirochaetaceae bacterium
CCGCGATAGTACTCGCGCTCGAGCAGTGTCGGGTCGAAGTTCTGCGGGTAATCGAGGTACCACTGCCAGTTGCGAGAAAGATTGAACGGTGAGCGCAGATTGACGTGTCCGTCCTCGAGCTCGAACAGCATATTGGCAAGCAGGTCAAAGAGCTCGACCTCGCTCATATCCTGCCGGACGAGTCGACGGTAGCGGGAACGCGCCTCATCCCAGTCCACCTCCTTGAGGTCGAAAAAGCTGTAATGGGTGTCGGCGAAGGTCCAGACCTCGTCGAATATCGCCTGGGGTGACGCCGAGGGCTCCGACATAAAAAGTAACTCGCACGAGACGGCAAGCTGCACCGCGGCGGCTGCCACGACGAGCCAAATCACGCGTCGCTGCACGCTCATCACATGCTCCTTGTCCCGAGGCTCACCGAAACGGTGTGCGTCCCGACGCGGAGCGGATACAGTCCGTCGAGCGGATCGAGTCCGTAGTACTCCCACGCGTACCGCAGTCGCACGGTGTTCTCGTTACTCCAGCGCATCGTCCAGGTCAGGCCGGTCTCGACCGTGAAGCGGATGTACCGGGTAAGCGGGGCCCAGTAATGGGCCGTGCCGTGCGCCGCGTACGCCGGAGTCCGCGAAACCCATGCCACGAGCGGAAGATTTGCGCGCACGTGGTACACCATGCTGCGGGACAGCGCGGTGAACGGCAAATCCCACCGACCGCTCGCGTTGAGCGAGATCGAGACGTCGGAGTTGAACGCGTTGTTCTGTAACTTGGGATACGAACGAAGGTGCGCCGCGCCGGTCATGCTGCCCCCTGCGGCGAAACCCGTCCCGACGAAACGGTAGAGCAGTGCGACGTCGGCCTCTCCGCTCATGCTCTCATACTCCCCGGCGAGCACATCGGTGCCTGACGGCCGCACGTACCGACCGGTGATGGTGTGCGGCCAGAAGAAGCGCTCTCGCACCAGGTCGGCTGAGAAGATGAAGCCCGGACCGAAGCCGGAGTACACGAGCGGACTCATGCGGGTGTCCAGTAGGTTCACGTAGCCGGCGGCCGGCCCGGCGTGGATCCAGAGGTCGGTATCGGCTATCCACTCGAGCCTCCACCGGTTGATCCGCCCGAACAGCCCGGCCTGCGCGTGCTCACTCTCACGATCACCCGTCCCGGCAGGCAGGAGCGTGGTCGGAGCAATCAGCAGCGCGGCGACGAGGAAAGCTGTCCGGCGCAGCACCGCGCGGGGATGCTGTGCCGGGGTGTTCCGCCTACTCATGGATCACCGTCACCCGTTCCCGCGCGCGGGACGGGAGCCTGAGCGTCACGCCGTTCAGAGTGAAGTGGTCGTTATTGGAAAGGGTGTGCATGGCGCGATGGTACCGGAAGCGGCAACGAGGGGCAATCGTCCGAAATACGCGAGCCGGGATACTTGGCAATCTGCACGGAAACTGAAGAATCGCTCACGACCGCCCGTTCGACGCGCGATCGAATGAGAAGCCGGTCTCCTCCGCGAGCCACATCGCGTACCGCTCGGTCGTGCCGTAGGTAGAGCTGTAGAGAATGATTCCGTTCATGATGGACTCCGTTCCAAGGCTGTAACGTACCGGGTCCTTTTGCGCGGGTCAACGAGTTAACCCGGAAGTATCGCAACTACCGAAGGGAGGGGTGCAATTTGCACTTGACAGGTTCATATTGCACCCCTTAACGTGTGGTATGGTTTCTCGCATCGTTTCCAAGGAACTCATCAAACTCTTTCAGCAGTTTCCCGTCGTGACGATTACCGGACCTCGCCAGAGCGGGAAGACTACGCTTGCCAAAGCAACGTTCCCGCATCTTGCGTACCGCAACCTGGAGGATCCCGATGACCGCCTCCTCGCAACGGAGGACCCCGTGGCGTTCTTTCGCTCGATCCCCGACGGAGCGATCATTGACGAGTTCCAACGCGTACCGGAGCTTACTTCACGTATCCAGGTGATCGTTGATGAGCGCCGCGAAAACGGGCAGTTCGTGCTCACCGGCAGTCAACAGTTTCACACATCCGATCGAATCGCGCAATCACTGGCCGGACGGACGGCAATCATACGGTTGTTGCCGTTTTCTATCGATGAGCTTCACGCTGGTTTCGCCGACGTTCCAGCCGATCTCGACACGTACCTGTACCGCGGCATGTATCCACGGGTATGGGATCAACGTCTCGACCCAACCATCGCGTACAGTGCCTATGTCGAGACATATCTTGAGCGAGATCTGAGACAACTGTCCCAAATCCGGGATCTCACACTGTTTCAACGGTTTCTTGCCCTGTGCGCCGGCAGAGTTGGGCAGATACTGAACCTCTCCGGACTGGCCGACGACACGGGAATAAGCCACAAGACCGCTGGTGAGTGGATGTCGCTTCTCGAAACATCGTTCGTCGTGTTTCGCCTACAGCCGTACTTCGCGAACATCAGTAAACGTCTGATAAGATCTCCGAAGCTGTACTTCTACGATACGGGACTCGCGAGTTGGCTCATCGGGATAGAGGATCGCGGACAGATCGGAACACATCCTCTTCGCGGCGCACTTTTTGAGAACGTAGTGATCGCTGAACTGGTCAAGTACCGATACAACCGCGTGCGTCGCCACAACCTCATGTTCTTTCGCGACGCAAAAGGACATGAAGTTGATGTACTCATGCCGCTGTCGGGCGTAACTGTACCGATCGAAATCAAGTCCGCCGCCACGTTCCGACCGGATTTCTTCCGAGGGATCGAGTATTTCCGGGAGCACATACAATCCGGGCCAAAAGGCATGGTAGTCTTTGGCGGGGAGCGCAGTGAAGAACGATCAGCCGGCCACGTCTGCACGCTCTTCACCATGACACGTACGCTCGATTCTCTCTAGATCCGGAGCTGGACGTCTATACAGTGGAACCGGAAGCGCCGTCGCCGGTGGAGGAAACCCGCCCCTGCAGAGTAGTATCGCGGTGAGGACCCAAATGGACACACCGGCGGCTGCGATCATAAAGACTCTGTTACGCGTGAATCGTCACGGATGGGCCAAAGGTTCCGTCGTCGAACAGCGTCGCCGGCAAGAGCGACGGGCGCGGCCCATCCCGGTCGACCGGACGGTGAGCTTCGATCCGTTCTCGATCGGGGCTCTCAACGCCGCGTGGATCGCGGGTCCAGTCACGAACGCCGGCACGCACCGGAACGCGCCCGTCGTGCTGTACCTACACGGGGGTGCGTACGCGCTCGGTTCGCTCGCGACGCATCGCGCGTTCCTCGGCCGGTTCGCGACCGCGACACGGACAAAGATCCTCGCGATCGAGTACCGCCTCGCTCCCGAACACCCGTTCCCGGCCGCGCTCGAGGATGCCGTCGCCGCGTACCGATGGCTTGTCGCGACCGGAGTCGGTCCGACCGAGATCGTGATCGCGGGCGACTCGGCCGGCGGTGGGCTAGCTCTCGCGACGATCCTGCTGCTCCGCGACGCCGGCGAGCCGTTGCCCGTGTGCGCCGTCTGCCTGTCGCCGTGGCTCGACCTGACGCTGTCGTGCGCGTCGATCGACTCGAACGCGAAGAAAGATCCGATCCTCGGTCGAGAGGTCCTTGAACGGTACGCCCGGTTGTACGCCGACGGCAACGACGCGCACGCCCCGCTGATTTCGCCGCTCTTTGCCGATCTGTCCGGACTCCCTCCGATCCTTCTCCACGTCGGGAGCGACGAAATCCTTCTCGATGAGGCCGTCGCGCTCGCCGACACGGCACGCGCGGCCGGACTCGAGTGCGAGCTCGAAGTCTGGCCGGGGATGTTCCACGTGTTCCAGATGATACCGTTCCTCCGGCAATCGGGAGCCGCTCTGGGCAAAGCCGCACGATTCATCAAGCGCCATGCGTCCGGCGGGGAAGACACGCGGCGATGACCCCGGTGGCTCGATTCGATCTCGGCACAACCGGCGTCCATTACAACTAACCGGACTACGCTGGCGGCCTTCCGGGCGATCGGTCGGTCCGTCATCACGGCCGAACGAGCCGAATGACACCGAACCCGACGAGTAACACACCGTAGAGAATGAGGAGTGCGATGTAGAAAGGCGCGCCCCCCGCGACCTCGTGCCACGCAGACACAATGATGGCAGCGACGCAGATCAGGAAGGTCAGGGCTGTGAAGCTTTTCACGCCGGCGTCGAATGGACGACGCGTCATGACGTCCACCGTACGGGAAGCCAGGCCGGCGAGAATGGACCGCCTTGTCGCCGGATCACTCGCGAAGAAAGCGAAAAACCGCCGAACTCCTTTCAGAGATTCCCGGGCCATCGCGATCATGACCGCACCCGTGACGATCGCCATCCTGACGAGCATGTGCTGGTAGGCGAACAACCCCTCCTTCGGTGCGTCGATACCGGTGAGCATCATAACGGTGTTGACGAGCGTGATCAGCGTGAAAACGATCGCGATACCCGTGATTACCCCGCACTCCCGATACCAGCGCACCAGACCGTCCAGAGATCGTGCGCGGCCTCTTCGGAGTTGCCGTTTGACGAGAGCAAAGAGCCCGATCGCGACGAGCACGAAGGGGTAGACGTAGACGATGCTGAGCATCCCGTCGCGGTAGGCGTCGGGGTGTAGCTCGACGAACTGGCCGGAAACGAAGACGATGATCGTCACCAGCAGCAACAAGGCGACGAAAACTA
>PXBQ01000311.1 GCA_003566875.1 Spirochaetaceae bacterium
CTGCTCGTAACGCTCGGGCTCACGCTTCTGTACGGCGTGTCGTTCCGACGCCGAGTCGGCCGATACGCCCGTTCGGTCGCAAGGAACTTGATCATGATTCCGGTATTGTTTTTGATCTTGTTCGGGTTGTTCGCGGCCGCAACCGCGCTAATCGAGATCTTTCTTGCTCTCCGTGGTTTTCCTGCACTCTGGCGCCACGCGCCGTACGCGTTCGTCGTGATGAAAGTGGTACTTGCGGTCGTGTTGTTTTCTCTGGTCTTCCAGACGATCAAAAGGCAACTTCTACCGAAAAACAGCACCTTTTACTCGGCCGGCGCGATTCTCTTCTTTCTGATCAATTTGGCGACGATGCTGCTGCTGTCGGTGTCGTTCACGTACTTCTTTCTCTGGGCGTACGTCTGCGCGTTCCTCTTTTCGGTAGTGAGACGGCGCCGTGGCAAAATTCTTTTTTTTGCGCTCTCACCGCTCTGGATTCTCTTTGCGCTCCATCACGCGCTGAGCTTTCCGGAGCTCAGCGTCGTCGAGGGTTTGCTTCTCTCGCGGGTAGCGGGAAACGCGTTGATTGCCGCGATCACGCTCCCGTTCATCTTTATGCTGATCAGAATCGATTTCTTCGTGCGCCATCCTGTCTCGGGCCGATCGGCTTTCACGCTGAAATTGACGACCGGCGTCGGCATCGCCGCGGCGATTCTGCTCGGCGTTTATCTGTTCAACCTAACTCCGTACACACCCGACTCGCCGCAGGTTGTATCGGTCCGCGAGACGATCGACGCACGAACCAACGAACGACGCCTCTCGTTCGAGTCCGATGCGCCGCTCGGTCGAGTCGACTTCCGGCTCGGTGGCGAAGAACGCGCGGTTACGACAGCCGGAAGAGCCGTTGAGTTTGAGCTCGAGCCGAGACCGAGTCCCGTATCGATCGACGTCTCGACAGGTACGTTCCTTGGTCGGAAGAGACATACCATCGCGGTCGAGTCGGTCACCGGAGTTCGAACGGTCTCGGTGCAGCTCCGGTCGGACGACGCTTTTCTCATCTACGACTCGAATTTCCCGTTCACGATGTCAAACGGAAACACGTCCGCCGAAATTCACATAGGAAACTCTCCCCCGAATCCTTTCACAATCGAGGTCACGGTCCCCGGAGCTTCGCGCATCTCGGTCGAGATAGAGACCACGACCGACCGACTCACCGAAGAGTTCTCGCTGTCTCGCGACGATGTGCAAACCGTGCTCGAGGTTCACTCGTTCAAAACAATCGCCGAGTTGTAAAATGAACGACGCGGATCGGTTGGAACCCATTTATTTCCACGTAGACCTCGACGCTTTTTTCGCGTCGGTCGAACAGCACGATGACCCGTCGCTCAAGGGTCGCCCCGTGATAGTCGGCGCATCACCCGAGGGTGGACGTGGCGTTGTGTCGGCGTGTTCGTACGAGGCTCGCCGGTTCGGCATTCATTCGGCGATGCCGATCTCAGAGGCGTACCGGAGGTGTCCGGGGGGGGTGTTTCTACCCGTACGAATGCAGCGATACCGAGAGCTGTCGGCGCGCGTGATGGGCATCCTCGAACAAGCGACGCCGGTGTTCCGCCGCATTTCAATCGACGAGGCCGCACTCGAGATGACAGGAACCGAACGCGTGCTCGGGCCCGCTTACGACGTCGCGGCCGACCTGAAAAAAAAGATAACGACGACGACCGGACTCATTACTTCGATCGGCATCGGCCCGAACCGTTTTATCGCAAAACTCGCTTCGGAGCACAAGAAACCCGACGGACTGTACCGCGTGAAACCCGGAGAGGAAGAGGAGTTTGTCGCGGCGCTTCAACTGAACAACCTCTGGGGGATCGGTAAGAAAACCCGAGCACGGCTCGAGACCCTCGGGATCGATACCGTTCGGAAGCTTCGCTCGAACTCGCTCGAGAAACTGCGCGGCCTGTTCGGACAAGCCGCCGGAGAATACCTGTACCGAGTCGCGCGTGGAATCGACCCCGGAGTGTACAGAGCGCGCACGCAGAGGCACTCTATCTCCGCCGAGACGACGTTTCTCAACGATACCGCCGACCCCACGACCATTCGACGAACCGTGCTGGCTTTGTCGCACGAGGTATTTTTCCGGCTGCTCGACGAAAGCGCGATCGCGCATACCGTTCAACTCAAGTACCGGTACTCGGACTTCTCGACACATACGGCGCGCCGTACGCTCAAACACCCGATCGCGTCGAGCGAAGAGCTGAACCAGGTGATCGTCGATCTTCTCACGACTCGGACGGAACTCGGCCGCCCGATACGTCTGCTTGGAATCGCTCTCGAGGACGTCGTCCGCGACGACCAACCCAGACAAAACGAACTGTTTGAAGACCCCGACGAGAGGAAACGTCGCGTCGAGTCAGCGGTGCACTCGATCAAAAAAAAGTTCGGTGACGACGGGATCAAGAAAGCAGGGTTTGTGACCCGCACGCGAACGAACGGCCCAAAACACGACTCACGATGATCGGGCAGGACGAAACTCCGCGATCAGCGGCGCGGTCAGTTCGGCGATAGTCTTGAGAAAAGCCTCATCCGCGTCCGAGAAAACGTTCGGCTCGTGCGAATCGATATCGATCTCCGCGATAAACTCCCCGTCCAGAAAAACCGGCACGACAATCTCCGACTTCACGCGTGGACTGCACGACAGGTAGTTCGCTTCGAGGCTAACATCCTGCACCGTGAACGTCGCGAGGCGATCGGCCGCCTGACCGCAAATTCCCTGCCCGTACGGGATACGAATGTGGTCGGTCTTCTCACCGTCGAATGGTCCCAGGGCCAACTCCCGGATCTCGGGCACCGCGATGTAGTATCCGACCCAGTCGTAATGCGCGACTCCGGCCCGCAAGCATTCGCACACGAGCTGGAGCGCGGTGCCCGGCTCGTACTCCGCGATCAACCGACGAACGTCGGACTCAACGAGATTGAAAGAACTCATGGTTCCGTACTATACTCGCCCACGTGATACGAATCAACGAAAACTACCGGAAGTTGCAGCCGACGTATCTCTTCGTCGAGATAGGCCGTCGCGTTGCGCAGTTTCAGAGGAACAACCCCGATCGCGACGTGATCAAGCTCGGCATCGGGGACGTGACGCGACCTCTTCCACCCACGATCGTCTCGGCGTTCAGCGACGCGGTACGCGAAATGGGCGACGCGCGATCGTTCCGCGGGTACGGTCCCGAACAGGGGTACGGTTTCCTTCGCGACGCGATCGCGCAGCACGACTTCGCGGCGCGCGGCGCCGAAGTGTCCGCCGACGACATTTTTGTGAGCGACGGCGCCAAGTGCGACTCGGGAAACTTCCAGGAGCTCTTTGCGACCGACATCACCGTCGCGGTTCCGGACCCCGTGTACCCGGTGTACGTCGACACCAACGTGATGGCCGGACGCACGGGGGAAGCGCACGACGGTCGTTATCGGGGCCTCACGTATCTGCCTGCGACGCGTGAGAACGGGTTTGTTCCTTCGCCACCGGACACGCAAGTCGATCTCGTGTACCTCTGCTTTCCGAACAACCCGACCGGTGCGACAGCAACCAGGGAGCAACTCGCAGCGTGGGTCGCGTACGCGCGCGATAACAAAGCGTTGATCCTGTTCGACGCCGCGTACGTCGAGTTCATTCGCGAAGATTCGATTCCCCGTTCGATCTACGAGATCGACGGCGCCGACCGTGTCGCGGTCGAGTTCAGGAGTTTCTCAAAGACGGCGGGCTTCACCGGCACGCGGTGCGCGTACACGGTCGTACCAAGCGCGTGCACCGCGTACACCACCGACGGAACGGCGGTCTCGGTACGAGACCTTTGGAATCGTCGCCACTCGACCAAGTTCAACGGCGTCTCGTACCCGGTTCAGCGCGCGGCCGCGGCCGTGTACACCGAGGCGGGCCGACGCGAGATCACCGAGCTCGCCGATTATTACCTCGGAAACGCAGCGATCATACGAGCCAAGATGACCGAACTCGGTTATGCGTGTACCGGCGGTGACAACTCGCCGTACATCTGGGTCGAAACCGGACGCCCGTCGTGGCAGTTCTTCGATCTGCTCCTCGAGAAGACCGGAATCGTCACGACGCCCGGGGCGGGGTTCGGCACGTGCGGCGAAGGTTATATCCGGATTTCGGCGTTCAACGACCGCGAAAAAGTCGAAGTCGCGATGGAAAAAATCGGCGCCGCGTTCGCGTAAAGCGACGCCCGTACGTGGCGACCGCGAGCAATGACCCGCTTATGCCTTCGCGGCCGGACCACTCGCCGCTGGAAGCATACCGTTGGTCGAACAGTAACTCCTGAAATCGATGAAAGCGGTTTCCAGGCGCGACAGACACGCGAGGCAACGCTCACGATCGCCGCGTTCGGCGGCTTCCTCGATCTCCGCGGCTACGTTCCCAAGCCGTATTGCCTCCAGGTTCCACGCACCGCCCTTGATCCCATGGGCATCGGCGCGGACGGCCGTCAGGTCGCCGACCGAAAGGTTCGTCTCGATAGACCGTATCTGCTCTTCGACCTTGGACGCGAACGACTCGATAACACGCAGCACGACGTCCTCCCGACCGAGAAAGGCCTCGAGTGCACCGGCGTAGTTGAAGATCGGAGCAGCGTCGTCGGCGTTCATCGCGTGAATTTCCGCGACA
>PXBQ01000350.1 GCA_003566875.1 Spirochaetaceae bacterium
ACTCGTGTTCCATGGTTCCTCACTCGATCTTACACCCTTTGCCGCGCACCCGTCCCCCGCGGTCTACCCGCTATTCGGCGGCCGCCGGCGGTGGTGCTGGAAGACCCTCCACCTCGAGCACACGATGGAGTAGAAAGATCCCGACAAGGGCGGCCAGTGGCTCGATGTTTGGGGGAGGTTCTACCTCAGCGTACGAGCGGACCAGCTGTAGAACCCACCCCGTTTCCGCTCCGTTGTTCCCGAGCATTGTGTCGCTCGGCGCTGCTCCGACACCGCCCTGGAAGCACGTGCGAACCCACTCCACCAAGGCTCCGTACTGTGCAGACTCCACGCGGCAACCGAGCCATCGACGCCGCCTCTTGATGATTTCGAACTCGCTTGCATCCTCCACGACATCCAACAGCCCGCTGCCGGCGGCGTGGACCTCGGCCCGCAGATAGCTCTCCAGAGCCGGACGAAAGCCGAGATACTCGAACGATATAAGAATCCCCGTCATCGCGAAGCGCGGACTATTGCGACAGAACGCGCGGAGGAAGAGCTCTCGCAGTTGTGGCCCGTGCGAATCGAGCAGTGCTTCTGCTACCGAGAGGTCCGGCTCCGCTCGAGGGGTGGGAGCGTAGAGCATTTGTCGCACCGTAGGCAGAATGTCGGCACACCCGATACGCGCCAGGCTCTTGCATGCGACAGCCACCGTCTCGATATCGCAAGACGGCCACGCCCACACCTCATCGGCCGCGCGGTACGGGTCGCGATAGGCGCCGAGTGCGAAGATCGCATCGCGACGATTGTAGCTGCCTTCATCGAGAGCCTCCTCGATGAGATCGGATAACAGCTCCGGCCTCGGCGAGCGGAAGAGGGATCTCAGAACGCGCTCCCTTCTCGGAAACACGCGGACCGTGCAGCCGTTCCCGCAGGCGTGATGTCGCCATGCGTGTAGGGCGCGCTCGAGCGACAGGAGGAGACTATCGCGCCGCAGTGAGTCGGGGGCGAAATCGAGGTGATAGGCGTCGAGGAAGGCGCGCAGATTTCGCGGTGAGAACATGATTTCGGCGGTCTCGCGCAGCGACGCCCCCCTGCCGATCGGCATCCGCAGGGAGAGCACGACCATAAATGCGACAAGGAGCGCAACGAGCCCGAGCATAACGTTCGCCGCCGAGGCGTAGGGAACCCGGTCGCGGTCGGGAACGGACTTCATCATCACTGTATTCTTGAGTGTCACGAGACTGCGAACGAAGATGAACACAAAGAAGCCGAGCAGGAAATACACCGGTGTGGGAAGAACCGGAGGAATGAACACCCACACAAGCGCGGTCGCGGTGAGTCCGAGGCTTGCGATGACCAGCATCGGTTTCTCCCCGAGGCCGTCGGCAAGAACCTTCAGCGCACTGTTGCCCAGAATAGCGGCAACGGCTCCGAGTGCGCTGAAAAGGATCGCGGCGTTGTTGGGCACCTCGAGTACCCGCCGCAGAAACACCACCTGAAACGCGAACAGCACCGTTATCCCGATGCCGAGCCAGTAGGCCATAAGCGGAATCGCGTGTTCTCTGCGCCGCATGCTCCATAGGAGAGTCTGGACGACATTGCGATCCGGGTTGTGCTCCACAACCGATCGCCCCGGTACCTTGAGCAGATGCCACGCTCCAATCGTGTTCATGAGCGCACCGACATTGACGATCGAAACCAATCCGAATATCCCTTCGAACACAACGATCGACAGCAGACCCGCCGCCATCAGCTGCGAGCCGAGCTGCCCGGCACCGAGGCGAATGTTCATCGGCGCGTAGGAACCGGCCGCATCACGGTCGCGCATGAAGTCGCGTTGCACCGTATGGACCAGCGAAATCCCCAGGGCGCGGGCAAGACAAAAGGAAGTGTAGATGATGATGATAGCCACGCGGGCGGCGGGTCCGGAGAGCACAAGCAGCAATCCGTAGAGCACGCAGATGAGGCCACTCGCCATCCTGCTCCAGCCGAACACGCGGTTGGTACGCATACCACGGAAAAGCCTCCGAACCAGCAAAGACCCAACCCCGGGACTGTCAATACTTTTGTGTAAATTTCTGAGACTGTCAATGCTTTTGTGAATTTCCTAGAGACGGGGGTGCGGACGTTTTCTTGGACTGTTTTCACGCTACTAACGCCAAACGTGAGCGATACTCGACGAGACTCAATCCGCCGAGTGAGAGCTTGATACGTTTCTCGTTCTACTGGAGTTCCCCCGACTATGGAAAGCTCGACATAGTCGGGGAAGGTTTAGACAGTTACTCGGCGGTATGGACGCGGCCGAAGTCGCTGAGTCCCGTCATCGCCATGCTCTCCCTCACCGTCCAGGTGACATGCGGGGAGTTATCAGCGTACAATTGCGCATTATGTCGGATCAGTTTGCCGTACGACTGCATATCGAACAGGTAGAGGATGGCAGCTATCTCGCCACGTCCGAAGAGCTCCCCGGTCTCGTCGCTCAGGGACGCACTGTCCAGGAGTCCGTCGAGATCGCACAGGATGTGGCCCGGCGACTTCTCGAATCGTATAGAGAACATGGCGATCCTGTCCCCGCCGCACTCCGGCGCGTTGGCGTATCCATCGATCTTGACGTTGCCGTAACTGCGTAGTGGGTCGCCTTTCGGGTTTCTCCTACAGAGACGTTACAAAGCGACTGCGTCGCCTTGGTTTCGAGTTCGACCGGTCGGCGAAGGGAAGTCACGAGATCTGGTGGAACCCGACATCGCGACGGCGAACGACTATACCCAACCATCCCGGCACGGTTCCGGAAGGTACGCTGAGGGCGATCCTTCGGCAGGCGGAAATTGATCCCGACAGATTCTTGAACGAATGAGTATCATGAAGAGGACGCGACACCGTTCGTCCTCCTTGCGCGCGGAAATCCTTGTAGTATCATTTGTGGTGACCGTCGTGATTCAGTTTGTTCCCGGCAACCTCGAGGTAACGGCTCCGTACCACCCGCCGCTGATGCGGGCGATGCGGGGCCTTCCCGACCGGCGTTGGACTCCGTCCGGCGGAGTGCCACGTGCAAACACCCGAGCGCGCCGTTTTTACAGGGTCGCCAAGAAACGCAAAGGGTTCGGAAAGGAGCCCGTGTCGTTCCGTGGGGAGGAGAGTTGGATAAAGCGACAACCGGGAACGGCGTGGATATACGGACAACACGGCGGGTTGAACAGTTGTTGAACGAAGCCGCTGCGCGGCAAGGGAATGGTAGACTATCGTCGATGAAAGTCGGCGTTTTCTTTTATGCTGCGGTGAAACGTGCGGCAGCTCCCGGAGATGATTGTAGTTGCCGACTATGACCATCTCCGTTGGAGAGGATCTACAGAAATTCCCCGCCGGCCCAAAGTCCGAGCTGTAGGTCGCCAAAATGCCGCCGTTTGTCGCGCTCTGCACCCAATACCGGTCGGCGGCTATCCCCGGTTGGGGATTACTGAGGAGCTACCGCATCGACAGTTCGTCTTTACGATGCCGAAGGCGCTCCGGCCGTTCTTTCGTCACGACCGACGCCTGTTCGCCGAGGTGTCTCGTTTGATCTACGATATCCTCGCTGAATTCCACCACGAGGCCGCGGGGGCGCGCACCCGACGATAGCAAACTGGGTTGTGGTTTGAGGTTGCTTCTTCTATTATTTTGGGATGCCCGACTACGATGTGATTGTGTGCGGGGCCGGTCCGGCCGGCATCGGCGCGGCGGTGAGCGCAGGCCGCGCCGGCGCGCGCACGCTGTTGATCGAGCGCCTTTCGCTCCCCGGCGGTATGCACGTACACGCTGGCGTCACCAGCTGGAGCGAATCGGCAGGCGGTCCGGTGTTCACGGAAATAATCGAACGCATGGCCGATTTAGGCGGTGTCACGTTCCGCTTTGACCCGTCGCGTATGACGGCTCCGGGTCGGCCCCGGCTGGATACGGAACTCTTTTCAGCCGTAGTGCTTGAAATGCTTCTCGAGTCCGGCGTCGAACTGCGCCTGCTGTCGCTGGTCGAAAAGCCGATGATCCGTCACGACACGGTGTGCGGTGTTGTGGTGATCGACAAGACCGGCAGCCACCCTTTGGAGAGTG
The DNA here is from genome assembly GCA_003566875.1 of Spirochaetaceae bacterium. GTDB lineage: Bacteria > Spirochaetota > Spirochaetia > DSM-27196 > PXBQ01 > PXBQ01. The sequence goes on from PXBQ01000350.1 coordinate 4,066, forward strand.
CGGTCGTGATCGACGCCACTGCCGACGCGGATGTGTTGGCCGCGGCAGGTGGTCGGTTTCTCCTCGGTGACGAACACGACGGACGGCTGCAGCACGCCAACTACCGGGTTCGGCTCGACGGGATCGACTTTGACCGATTTTCGCGGGAAAAGCCGCCGGACGACGAGTTGATAGCCATGTTGCGACAGGCCCGTGCCGACGGGCGCATTACTCCTCCCGACAATCTCTACACACCCAACGCCGACACTTTTCCTTTCGACGCGAACAGCGGCGCGCTGCAGTTGTCGAACTGGGAGTTCGACCGAGTTGATCCACTCGACCCCGATGCGCTGCAACGCATGTTTGTGCAGTCTGTGAGGGCTACTCTGCAGATCCTTCGCATTGCGCGCGCCCATTTCGCCGGCTTCGAGCACGCGCATATCTGCAATCTGCCGCACCTGCCGGGGGTTCGCGAATCGCGCCGCATGGTCGGCCGGTACACACTGACGTTCGACGACGTGCGCTCCGGCCGTAAGTTCGCGGACGGCATTGCGCGCGCCTGGTACCGCATCGCCCTGCACGATTC
>PXBQ01000276.1 GCA_003566875.1 Spirochaetaceae bacterium
CATGACGAAAAGAACCGGAGCGCAGTTTGAGAAAAAACCGGTTGCCGTCGGTCGTCGCGACTCGGTACGCCGCGGAGTCGACGTCGGCGCCGACCGGTAGGAACGTGACGGTATCGGCGACAACCGCGTACTCCGACTCAAGGAACGCGATGAGCGTGGATTCCTTTACTTCCGGTGCGACGAGCATCTCGCGTCAGCCGTCTTCCAACTCGTTAAACCCGCCGGTCGAGTTCAATCGGCGCGGCGTCCGAGCGCAGCCAGAACCTCCGCGAGAGTCGGCGTCTCCGGCGCGTCCTTGAACCGCGCGGTACGCCGGTATACCTCGGCGGCCGCATCGTGGAACTCGCCGGGCAGCCCGGCCGAGCGGAACGTCGCGGCGATCTCCTCCATCTCACCCGCGAAGCGCCACGCTTTCGCGGTGACGTTCCTGACGCGGTTTTCGGTCTGGCCGGGAAAGCTCGGGTCGCCGCGCTTCCACTGCGCGTTCAAATCGTCGCGGACACCGAGGCGGTCGGCCGTCGCGAGGATCGCCGACAGGAGCGCGGTCGTGCCTTTCGTGTACGCGGCAAAGCACATCTTGAGCGCCGACGCACGTCCGATCTCGTCTCCGAGCGCGACAACCTCAAGCGGCCCGTCGCCGAAACACGACGCGACGTCGTCCGCGGCCGGCCCCGAAAGGTAGAGAACCGTGCCCGGTTTCCACGCCGGGCCGCCGATGATGCCCCCATCGACGAAAGCGACGCCCGCACTCTTCAGCTTCTCCGCGATGCGCCGCGAACGCTCCGGTGCGATCGCGTTCGCGTCGACGAACGTGCCCGTGAACCCCGCCGAGACCACCGAGTCCGCGACGTCTTCGGCCGCGTGCGGTGGACAGACGCTGAGGATGACGTCGCACTCGGCGCAGAGCCGCGCGATCGTCCTCACGTCTTTGAGCCCTGCTTTCTCAGCGCGCCCCGTCGTCTCCTCGCCACGCCCGTCCGAGGCCCAGAGCACCCGACAGCCACCGTTCTTCGCGTTCGCCGCGATCGAGACACCCATTTGCCCGGGATGAAGGATTCCAATCGTTCTTGCCGCCATCTGTCCCCCTGATGAAATCGTCTCAGAATTGTGCTACCGTGTCCAGTAAATCGAAACCTGTGAGGAGCGTACGATGGCGAGTAACTGGTGGGACGGGTATCCGTGGAGGATGATCCAGACGAATCTCCGCGAGATCGACATGAAAGATATCGACGGTGCCGAGTACGTCCGGAACCTGAAGGAGTTCAACGCGACTGTCGCGATGATCAACACGGCCGGGATTATCGCGAGCTACCCGACCAAGCTCGAGTTCCAGTTCCAGAGCCCGTACCTGACCGGCGATTCTCTCGAGACGATCATCGAAATGTGCCACGCCGCGGAGATCCGTGTCGTCGCGCGGACGGACTTCTCGAAGGTGAGGCGGCCGATCTACGAGAAACACCCGGAGTGGGCGTACAAGACGGCGACCGGTGGGATCGTCGATTACAACGGCGACGTGCACGTCTGTATGAACGGCGAGTACCAGCAGGTCTACGCGCTCGAGATCATCCGCGAGGTGCTCGAGACGCTCCGGATCGACGGGATATTCTTCAACATGGGCGGCTACCAGGTGTCCGACTACTCGGGCACCTACTACGGAATCTGCCATTGCTCGGCGTGCCGCCGGCTGTTCGCCGAGCAGTTCGGTTCGGACCTTCCGGTCGCCGAGGACGATTCGGACCCGGTGTACCGTAAGTACCGCGTCTTCAAGGAGAGAACGTCGACGGCGTACCACCGGAAACTCGAGCAGCATATCCACTCGATACGCCCCGATATCTGCGTCGACCGCGGGTACTCGCTCGGGTCGGGCTTCGTTCGGCAGGAATCGAACACCGCGATCCGTCGCGCGCTGCCGCACTGGCAGTACTCCGGCTCCGACAACACGAAGTGGGTCGTCGGATCGTATCCGGGTTTCATCGCGTCGAACACAACGGTCGACTTCATCGACTATCCGTACCGTCACGTCGCGGTTTCACCCGCGCAACAGTCGCTCCGACTCGCGCAGAGCCTCGCGAACGGTGGCGCGCTCGATTACTACCTGATCGGCCGGCTCGACAACCACGAGGACACGACCGGGTACAACGACGTAAGGTCGGTATTCGAGTTTCACGCCGAGCATGAAGGGTTTTTCCGTACGCTCACATCGCGTGCGCGCATCTTGCTCGCGAGACCGCGCGCGTTCGACGACGCCGAGTACCGCGGATGGTTTCGCATTCTGACCGAGAATCACTTTCCGTTTGATACGATCGTCCCGGGTGTGCTCGCGGACGCCGACCTTTCGCGGTACGACCTCGTCGTGCTGCCGAACGCGGTGTTCTTGTCGGACGCCGAGTGCAACAACGTCGATCGGTTCGTCGAGAACGGCGGCGCGTTGGTCTCGGTGTACGAGAGCGGTGCCGGAACGGCCGAGTACGCGTATCGCGACACGAACGGCCTGCGGGCTCTTCCCGTGACGCGCGTGCTCGAGAAGCGCGACGACATGACTTCGTCGTACCTGAAGCTCACCGACGATTTTCCGACTCGACGCCTGGTCGGAACATCGCTTGTGTACCTCGACGGTCCGTATCTCTACGCCGAGTACGATTCCGGCGCGACGCTGCACGCGCGACTGATCCCTCCGCACATGTTCGGGCCACCCGAGCGGTGCTACTACACCGAGATTACCGGCCATCCCGGAGTCGTCGTGACGCCGAAAGGGAAAGGCCGCGTCGCGTACATCCCGTGGTTACCGGGCACGTTGTTCCATCGTCAGGGATACGTGAACACACCGAACTTCATCACCGACGTCCTCGAGGGACTCTTGGGGATCGCGCCGGTCGGCGGCACGCTCTCCCCGATGGTCGAGGTGAACGTGCTCTCCGCGTCGTCGTCCGGGGCACCGGGGAGCGGCGCGGCGACGGTCGTCTCGCTCGTGAACGGTAGCGGTCACTTCGGCACGACGTTTTACCGCCCGATTCCGATCGCCTCGACGACGGTCGAGATCACGACCGCTGCGGCGCCGCGGTCGGTCCGGAGTCTCGTGCACGACTGCGAACTCACGCACGACTGGTCGGACGGGAAGCTCACGGTCGCGGTCGAGAACCTCGGGTTGTTCGAGTTCGTCGTAATCGAGTGACCGGTTCGCCGCGGGTGCGCGGGTGCGCGGCGGAGCGTTGATCGGTACCGCCCGCGGGGTCGGTTACTGCTCGCGCACCGTGTGTTTTTTCACCCAGTCCCAGTCGATCTCGATCCCGAGCCCGGGCTTGTCCCACGGCCCGGCGGTTCCGTTCGCATCGATATCGGTCGAAGCGTCTGAAATCCCCGGCGGGGTGCGAAGGTTGAACGGATCGAGCCGCTCGAAAAACCGCGTGTTCGAGATCGCGCACGCGGCGTGCAGCGACGCGATGTTGCCCGAGTGGATCGCGCAGATCATGCTGAACGCCTCGCAGATGTGGGCGGTCTTCATCACGCCGGTGATACCGCCCTTGTACTCGTCGAGGGGGCCCGTGATGATCATGTCGGCCGCTCCGGCCTGGATCTGCGCGAGCGCGTCGAACGGCCCTCCGTGACTCGCCTCGGCGACGGCCAACGGGATCTCGAGCGCGGCGGCGAGTCGCGCGAGAGCGGTCGTGTTGAAGTGATCCATCGGCTCTTCGTACCAGAAGAACCCGCACTCTTCCAGCCGGCGGCCGAACCACAACGCATCATCGTACTCGTTGAACGCGCTCGACGCGTCGTACATCAAAACGATGTCGTCGCCGACCGTCTTGCGAAGCGCTTTACAGAGATCCGCGTCTTGTTTGAGCCTTCCCCACGAGTGAAGTTTGATCCCGGTATACCCGCGTTCGACGCACTTCTCGGCGAGAGCGAGGTAATCGTCGATCGTATCGAGCGTGTACGTGCTCGCGTACGCGGGGATTCTCCTGCGCGTGCCGCCGAGCATCTTGTACACCGGCAGGTCGGCTACTTTGCCGAAAAGATCCCAGAGCGCGCAGTCGATCGGCCCGACCGCGAACCCGAGTTTCGACGACCTGAGCGCGCGCCAGATATCCTGCCAGATCCGCTCGCGGTCGAGAGGGTCCTTCCCGACGACGTGCCACTTCGCCTCTTCCAGATCGATCCCCCCTGGGCCGGTCGGCGAGATGCCTTCGATCCCTTCGTCGGTCAGGACGAGGTCGTAAGGTTTGGTGCCAGCGCGCTCCATGAAGGTATCCAGTCCCTGGACCGGATCGGGATCCGGTTCGTAGCTGGAGGCGCTGTGGAGGTCGTCGGCGTCGATTTCGCGCAGAATGACGTCGTCGACAATGACTTCCACCGGGTCGAAATCGTTCTCGCCGCGAAAATAAATATTAAAAAAATGGCGCAAATCATCGGCGGATTCACCGCCGTCAATATCCGGAACGAGAATGGGAATCCGGTAACGTTCAAACGTGTCCGTCAAAAAGAACATTTCGTCGTAACGGGTCCTGGAACCGTCCACGGTCACCTGGTAACGAACAAAAATTCTCCCGGTTTCGTCCGGACTTCGGGCCATGACCGAGAACTCGTACGCTTGTCCGGGCTTTAATTGACCGTCGATACGC
>PXBQ01000418.1 GCA_003566875.1 Spirochaetaceae bacterium
AGAGTGTCCCCCACTCGATGAACACCGCGTCGAACTTGAGCGATGCGAGATACTCGCCGATCTCGACGAGACGTTCGGGACGAGGTGGCATGAGCGAAACATCAATATACGCGCCGAGTCGCATGGAGGAACTGTAACACGGCTCGGCGTGTTGAGGAAATTCACTCGGCGGTATATTCTAGTAAATAATGAACACCATCAGCGAACGTCTGGCGCGATTCGGGCTCGCCGCACCGTCGATCCTGCTCCCGAATTCCGAAGTGAACCTCGAAAAATGGGCTGTGATCGCGTGCGATCAGCACACGTCGAATGCGGAGTATTGGTACGAAGTCGACCGTTTCGTCGGCGACGCCCCATCGACGCTCCGTTTGATTTTCCCGGAAGTGTTTCTCGAAAAGCCCGGTGAAGACGAGAAGATCGGCGCGATACACACCGCGATGCGTTCCTACGTACAAGACGGTATACTCACCGAGCTCCCGAACCGGCCGGTGCTCGTTCGGCGTACGACGTCGCACGGCGTCCGCACGGGTCTCGTGATTTCGGTCGATCTGGAAGCGTACTCGTTCGAACGCGGATCGAACACGCCGATCAGGGCGAGCGAGGACACAATTCGCGAACGGCTTCCGGCTCGTATCCGTATCAGGAAGGACGCCCCGATAGAGTTGCCGCACATTCTCGTCTTGTTCGATGATCCCCTTGATACCGTACTCGGAGCGGTCCCACACAGTCGTGCAAATCTACTCTACGAGACGGATTTGATGTTCGGGGGCGGCCGGATCGAGGGCTTCTCGGCGACCGAGGCACTCGAGGGTATAACCGCGGCGTTCGAGGAGTTGTTTTCGCAATCAGACAACGGCTTTTACTTCGCGGTCGGCGACGGAAACCACTCGCTCGCGACAGCAAAGGCGATCTGGGACTCGATAAAGCCCTCCGCACGCCGCGACGATCCACGGCGGTACGCGCTCGTCGAGATCATGAATCTTCACGACCGCGGCCTCGGGATCGAACCGATTCACCGCATTCTCTTTGGAACAGACGGCGAGGCGGTTCTGGACTCTCTCGGCGACGGCTGGACGGTGAAACGAACGTCGCACACGATCGACGAAATCGCGCGCCTCGTCGAATCCGACCGTCGGGTGATCGGACTGGTCGCGGAGGGCGTGTCGGCGCTGCTGCGTGTCCCCGACACCGCATCGCTCGCGGTAGAGTCGGCCCAGGAACTCGTCGATTCTCTCGCCGCGGCGCGCCCGGACTATGTCCATGGAATCGACGCGGTACGTTCGGCCGTCGCGGACTCCGGCGCGGTCGGGCTGTTGCTACCGCCGGTCGATCGGAACGCGATTTTTTCTTCGATCGAAACGGGAGGGGCGCTTCCGCGCAAGTCGTTCTCGCTCGGGAGCGCCGCGGAGAAAAGATACTACCTCGAGGCGCGATCGCTCACTTCGTGATAGCGAGTCATAGGATCGAGGAGGCGTCGGCTATCGGGTGTTTTTTTTTGCGCCGAGCCGATTTGAACGCCGCCGAATCTCGGTACCGACGGTCATGAGAATCAGGAACGTCATCAGCGCGACGACCGTCGCGACGGCGCGGAGTTGCATCGTCGGGTCCTCCGGCGCGGGTGGTGAAACCAGGATCGCGCCGGGGGTGAGCGGGCGCTCGGGCGGCGCGTATCCGTCGATCCGGATGATACCCTCTCCGGGCCCGACAAACCCAAGAACACGCGCTCTGAGACGCACGGTGTCGACACTTATTTGAAGCGCGTGGATCGATTCGTCGAGGTACTCGCCTATCGCCCTGAGTTCGGCGGCGTTTTCGCGCATGGCATCGCGGCGGGCGACGAGATCGCGGTGCGCGGCCAGCCCGACCGGTCCCCAAACCAAATTGAGTCCGAGAAAGGCCAGGAGACCGATCAAGGCTGAAAGCGCCGCGTATCGCATGATCATCACTTACGTAGTACGGTCGATTCGGTGCTTTGCTTTAGCGCTACCGGCGGCCGGCAGCATTCGCGATCCGGGGTAATCCAAAAAAGTCTTCGCTCGGAAGTTGCGATTATCCGGTACGACAAATGCAATCAATGCGCTATAATCAGAGACGGAACCGATGTATCGAAGCAGTTTCGGTTTTGATACGTGACACGATGTAGTCCGCCTGCATTGACACGTAAAAAAACCGCGAAGTACATTGATCCGAAACGGGTCAACCACCGGTGGTATCGTGCCGATACTTGTCTTGAAGACCACCGGTCATTGGGAGCGTGATAATGGCGACGATCCAGGATAAATCCGACGATCAGGAACTCGAGCAATACGGTGTCTGGGTCAAAGCCGGCCCGGACGATGTAGATACGCTCGACCCGGAAGACTCAACCGAATCGACGAGCGGCGACTCGGACGTTTCGTCGAACCTTGCCGACGCGGATTTCTCGCTTGAGGAATTCTCGCTGGAGGAAGATGACCTCGGGGAGTCACAGGATGATTTTTCGATCGAAGAGGTGAGACTTGACGAGGAGTCCGAAGATTTCGACGCCGACGTCTTCGGTGAGCTCGAGAAAGACTCCGCCGACGGCGGAAACGCATTGACGCCCGAAGAAGAGGAGCTGCTCGCGCCGCTTGAAGCGCAGGATTCGCCGCAACCCAGGATCGACATCGACGATATCGATTTTGACGCCGACCTCTCGGACCTCGATCACACGACCGACGAGCCCGGAGAAGAGCTCGATTCGGCGAACGACGATATCTCGTCGCTCGACACGCTGCCGGGCGGAGTATCAGACAACCTGTCTCTTGACGATATCACGATCGACGACGAAGAGGAGCTTCCGGAGCTGGAGTCCGAAGCGTTCGGCGATCAGGAGGCTGACCTCGACACGATCGGAGACCTTGAGGATTTTTCCGTTTCGGCGGAGTATGAATCAGATTTGCCGCACGAAGGAAAACACGAAAAAGAAACAGATCACGTTTTCGACGATGTCGGTGCGGTCACCGACGAAATGTCGTCGATCGAAACCGGTCACGGACAGGACGACGCGATGAATGAAGACACAACGACGCATTTACGAACGATCGAGTCGGAACTCAGCGTAATCAAGAGTGAGCTCTTTGCTTTGAGAAAGGAACTCGCGGGTCTGCGCGGGGGAAAGGCCAAGGCCAGGGCGCACGGTCCGGATGACGATCTCGCGACGGAAGAACCCGACGATGCCGACGGCGGTTTCTTTGACGACGATGAGGACGAGACGATCGCTTTAACCGGCGACGAACTCGACAACATCCTCAACACGGCAGAGTTCACCGAAGAGGCGCCCGACCCGCGACACGGCGCGGCCGCGGAGTTCGCCGAATCCGAGGCATCGGACGCCGAGGCCTTCGATCTCGAGACCCTCGACGAACCACTTGACGATCAAACCGATATCGAATCGACGATCGGACACGACGACGGTACGATCATAGGCGACGATGTCACCACTCATAGCGAAGAGACGGTTCCCGAAAGCCCCGAGGCCCAAGACGATCGCGAAACGGACAGAACATTCGATAACGAGATCGAGTTGAGCGACGAAGACCTGCTTCCGACCGAACTCTACGAAACCTCGGACGCAGAGGGCTCGAAACCCCAGGTCGAAGACTCGGCGTCCACCGGTGAGAGCCCGATCGATATCGAAGAGGAGCTCGATGAAGACGAGCTCGATATCGAAGCACTCGACTTCGATGAGTCACTCGACAGCTTCGACGACGAGCTAGATATCACGTCGCTCGATGCGATCCCCGACACGCCGACCGAGGAACCTATGGCTCCGCTTGACGCAGCGTCGCCTTCACCCGTGTACGAAGAGGCGGCCGAAGACGAAGATGAAGAGCCGATCGAGGAGATCGTGCTCGAGGACCTCGACGACGACAGCGAGTCCGAGGCCGAAGACGTGGAATCCGAAGCCGAAGACTTGATCGAAGAGTGGGAGATCGGAGACGGAACCGAGACACCGGCGGCGGTAGAAGCCTCGCCCGCGGCGGACCCAACTCTCGGACCGTCGGACGACGAAGTCACCGCGCTCGCGGAGATGGACATCGACTCCGAGCTCGCCGGAATCGACGAGCTCACCGACGATACGGACACCGACGACATTCAACCCGACATAAGCGATATCGGAGACATAGAACTCGACGTCGAGTCGACGGTCGGCGACGAACCCGAAAGCGCAGTCGACATTGAGCCGACGAGCGAACGCCGTCACTCGGTCGAGTCGCAGCTCTCGAGTCTTCCTGAAGACCTCAAGAACGAGATCAGGGCGGTCCTGACGTACATGGATCAGCTTCTCGAAGCGCTGCCCGAGGAGAAGATCGAAGAGTTCGCGCGATCGGAGCATTTCGAAGTCTATAAACGCCTTTTTGAAGAGCTCGGGCTGGAAGGATAAGATGGGACTGTATAACCGCGCGATACAGACACAACGCACACCGGGCCGCCCCGAAGCAAACGAGGGTGTCCTAAAGAAGCTTCTCCGAGCCAATCCGGACACGCGCCGCTACGCGTCGACCGCGCCGACCGACAACGGTCGCCGCGCAGCCACGGCGGAAAAGCGCGCGAGCGAGCCGATTGTGAGTCTCACGGCGCGCGAC
>PXBQ01000559.1 GCA_003566875.1 Spirochaetaceae bacterium
CCGAACCGGCGCCGTCGGCCGAGCCACACGACGCCGCTCAACCGAAGAAAGAAAGTTCGCTTCCGAAAAAAGAAGAACCCACGAGACCGCCCAAGACCGAGACAACATCGCTGCGTGACGTGCAGAAAGACAGAGACTCTCGGCCCAAGATCCCACCAAGCGTACGCGAGACGGGATTCGGCCAGGGCTTTCGACGCAGGCCGTCACCCGATAGAGATCGCCGGCCAGGTTCCGACGGCGCACCGCCGCAGTCGCGTGGACCGGTCGGTCCCGGAGGACCTCCCGGACAACGGCCGTCAGGACCTGGGGGACCTCCCGGCAGATCCGGTGGGCCATCCCGGCCGTACAACGGTCCGTCACGCGGTCCGGGCGCGCCGGGCGGCAGCCGTCCGTATGGCGGTCCGCCCCGTCCACGGCCCGGCGGCGGACCGCCGCCCCCTGCGGGTGATAAGAAACCCGCGACCGGCGGCAGGAAGTTTAAGACCAAGAAAAAGGACTTCCAGAAACGCGAAAAACACCTCGAAAAGACTATCCAACTCAAGCAGAAAAAACCTACGCAGCGAGCGAACCCGGTCCCGAAGTCAATCGATATCATGGAAGTCATAACGGTCTCCGAACTCGCGCGGAAAATGAACCTCAAGGCATCGGATTTGATCGGAAAACTGATGGGCATGGGTATGATGGTAAACATCAACCAGCAAATCGACGCCGAGACAGCCGAGATTCTCGCGGGTGAGTACGACTGCAAAGTGAACACCGTATCGCTATACGACGAGACGATCATCGAGACGGCGGACGATCTTGAGACGGACATGGTCGTGCGACCGCCGATTATCACGGTCATGGGCCACGTCGATCACGGAAAGACAAAATTGCTCGACGCGATACGGCGAACCGATGTCGTTGCGGGTGAGTTCGGCGGCATTACGCAGCACATCGGTGCGTACCAGGTCGAACTCCCGCAGGGCAAACTGACGTTCCTCGACACCCCGGGTCACGAGGCGTTTACCTTGATGCGCGCGCGCGGTGCGGACGTCACCGATATCGTCATTCTTGTCGTTGCCGCAAACGACGGTGTCATGCCTCAAACGAAAGAAGCGATCGACCACGCAAAGGCTGCGAAAGTGCCGATCATCGTCGCGATTAATAAAATCGATCTGCCCGAAGCAAATCCCGACCGTGTCAAGCAGCAGCTCTCCGATTTGGGTTTGATGCCCGAACAGTGGGGCGGAGAGACGTTGTTCTGTGAGATCTCTGCGCTCAAGGGTGACGGAGTTCCGCAACTGCTCGAGACCGTATATTTGCAGGCCGACGTGCTCGAACTTCGAGCGAACAAGTCGTGCAACGCCGAAGGACGTGTCATCGAGTCGAGAATCGATCCGGGCCGTGGTACCGTTTCGACGGTGCTTGTGCAGCGCGGTACGTTGCGAGTCGGCGACTCGTTCATCGCGGGTGTGTTCCCGGGCCGCGTGCGCGCGATGTTTAACGATCGCGGAGACAGGATCGAAGAATCTACGCCGTCGATGCCGGTCGAGGTCCTCGGATGTAGCGGCATTCCCGACGCGGGCGACCCGTTCCAGGTCACAAACGACGAAAAAATCGCACGTCAAATCGGCGGGAAGCGCCAGGAACTAAAAAAAGTCGAAGAGGGTCGCAACGTAAAGAAAATTACGCTCGACAATCTCTACGATTCGATTCAACAAGGTGCGCTCCAGGAGCTGCGCGTTATCATCAAGGGTGACGTGCACGGATCGGTCGAGGCACTGCAAAGCTCTCTCGAAAAGCTCAGTACCCGCGAGATCGGATTGATCGCGATTCGTGCCGCCGCCGGCGCCATTAATGAAAACGACGTGATGCTCGCAGCGGCCTCGAACGCAATCATCATCGGGTTCCACGTACGACCGACTCCGCGCGCGCAGCTGCTCGCTGATCGCGAAAAGGTTGAAATCAGGAAGTACAGCGTCATCTACGACGCAGTGCTCGACATCCAGTCAGCGATGGAAGGCATGCTCGCGCCGGAGATGAAAGAGGAGATCGTCGGTACGGCCGAGGTCCGAGATACGTTCAAGAGTTCAAAAATCGGGACCATCGCCGGTGCGTTCGTCGATAAGGGCAAGGTCAGACGAAGCTGTGGAATCAGAGTTTTCCGGAACGGCGAAGAAATCCACACGGACGGCAAGATCGAGTCTCTCAAGAGGTTCAAAGACGACGTTCGTGAAGTCGAGACCGGGTACGAGTGCGGAATCTCGATTGTCGGATTCAACGACATCGAAGTGGGCGACGTGTTCGAGTTCTTCGAGATGCGTGAAATCGCAAAAAAACTCTCGGCTCCAACGGCGGATGAGAAGCCCTCGGAGAACAAACCCGCGAACGGGAAAAAGTAGCAGCGAGGACACTTTGGACGAGTTACGGCTCAGGCGCGTCGAGAGTATTCTCACAGAGGAAATCGCATCGCTTATTGTGCGCGGTGGGTTGAAAGACCCCCGCATCAGTAAGCTGATAAGCGTCTCCGGCGTTTCTGTTTCAAAAGACGGCGCATACGCAAAAGTTCGGGTCTCGGGATTCGTCGAGGACTCGGAGCTTGCGTCCGCGGTTGCGGCGCTGAACCACGCCGCCGGGTTTATCCAAAGGCACGTCGCGGCGCACGTGAAGTCAAGAAACACGCCAAAGCTCACGTTTCTTGCCGATACGAGTCAGCGCGACGGCTTCGACATAACCCGGAAAATCCGCGACGCGCTCGAAGAATGACCGAAACGGTGCTCGACGGTCTGCTGTTAATCGACAAACCACCGGGGATGACTTCATTTTCGACGCTTGGTCCAATCAAACGTGTCGTTGGAACACGAAAAGTGGGGCACGCGGGTACCCTCGACAAGTTTGCCACCGGCCTATTGCTGACTTTATGCGGACGCGCGACACGATTCATGCCGTACTTGACCGACATGCCGAAATCCTACCGGTTTACGGTTCAGTTCGGAGTCGAAACCGACACGCTCGACCCTGAGGGCGAGACAATCAAAACAGGCGATGTCCCGACCGCCGAAGATATCGGCGCGGTACTCCCGGAATTTCGCGGAACGATAGAACAGGTGCCTCCGGTATACTCGGCCATTAAGCGGAACGGAACTCGTCTTTCGGACTACGCGCGGAACGGCACGATCGTGGAACCGGCGGCGCGCACGGTATCGATTTCGGGGATCGTGCTCGAGCGCTACGCTGCCCCGTGCGCGACTCTCACGGTTGATTGTTCGAAAGGCACGTACGTCCGATCGCTTGCACGCGACGTCGCGTACCGCTGCGGTTCGTGCGCGCACGTCGTCGAACTGCGACGGACGAGGATCGGTCCGTTCGACGTCGGCGATGCGGTCGGGCCCGGAGACGTTACGCACGCGAATGTCACGGACATTGCCACGTTCGTACCGAGAATCCCGGGGGTCGATTCGATCGTCGCGCACGCTGATGCCGTCGACTCGATTCTACACGGTCGACCGGCCACTGGCGATTTTTTCGCGTCCGTGCCGGCAGTCGGGAGGACGGCGGCCGTTTTTGGGCCGTCGGGTGCTTTCATCGCGCTCGTTGTACGTACCGAGGAATCGTTTCGGTACGTTTTCGTGAACTCGTGATACGGCCATGAGTATCGTCACCTGGGCCGAACTCGAGAACTCCACGATTTCGTCTCCCGTCACGGTCACAATCGGGGTGTTCGATGGAGTGCACTTCGGCCACCAAGAGTTGCTGCGACGCGCAAAAAAATTTAACGATACCAATCCGCTCGTACTCACGTTCGCGCCGAATCCGGCGCGAATCGTCGCGCCGGCGAACTACCGTGGAGACATCACAACACTTGAGCAGAAACTCACACTCCTGCAACAACACGGTATTCACGACACCGTCGTAATCGAATTCACTCCACGGTTCGCGAAAACGAGCGGCGAGGTTTTTCTCAGCACGATGCTCGATCGGCTGCGCGTTGTTCGTGTGATCGTGGGGCTTAATTTCCGCTGTGGAGCCGGCGCCCGTACCGATGCGCACGACGTGTTATCCTTCATGGCAAAAAGAAATATCCCTGTTGACATCGTGCCGCCTGTCGTTGATAATAAGGGCTCGGTAAGCAGTACGCGGATTCGAGACGCGGTCTCTGTTGGCGATTTTCGGGCCGTTGAAGATTGTCTCAGCCGGCCCTACGCACTGGATATCCGACCTGTGGAAGTGCATCACGACGAGGCGGGCGGTTTCACCGTTCCGCGATGCGGTATACGACAGGTTTTACCGAAAAACGGAATGTTTTCCGTCGAGATTCATGGATCTCGTCGTGGCACGTCGCCCGAGGCAGTATCGGGGTCGGCTGGTCAAAGACAGATTCCCCTTGAGCCGGTCGAATCGAGCGATAGTATTCGCGATACGATCGAGGTAACCGACCACGGAATCGTCGGAATGACTTCGTGGGAGAGAATTGACTTTATTTTGTTTAGGAGTTCTTGATGGCGATAACGAAAGAAATGAAACAGGCAGTCGTACAAGAGTACGGCAAAGATGAGAAGGATAGCGGACGGACGGAAGTTCAGATCGCGCTTTTGTCACA
>PXBQ01000293.1 GCA_003566875.1 Spirochaetaceae bacterium
AGACTGTGGCCCTGACACCCGCTGAGATGTTCGACCCGCTTCCGCCGGAGGTGCAGCACGCGTTCAAGCAGGCGATGCACCAGGGCAAGGATGAGAGCGAGCTTCTGAGCATCGATTTTACGCCGAAGGGCCACGGCGGCTCGCATCCGTACCTCGTGCACGAGTTCGTCGACGCGATCGCGCACGACCGCGTCCCGGCGATCAACGTCTGGGAGGCAGTACGTTACATGGCGATGGGCGTCGCGGCTCATCAATCGGAGCTGAACGACGGCGAAACCGTCACCGTCGCCGACTGGGGCGACGCGCCGGGACCGTGAGCCGGCATTAGTCAATCGTGAATCCGCGATTGACTAATGGCCATACTCATACTATACTCATGCCTATGAGTACTCGGCTTCAGGTTATCTTTGATGAGGAGGAACTCGAGGAGCTCAAAGAGCGTGCCCGAAAAGAAAAGATCACCGTGTCGGATTGGGTCCGGCGCGCTGTGAGAAACGAGATGCGCTCCAGACCGGGTGAGGCGGCGCGGAAGAAACTCGACATTATCCGGGCCTACTCACGGTACGATTACCCATCGGGCGACTATGAGCTCATCGCGGCGGAGATCGAGTCCGGATATCGTACCGGATCCGACCAGTGACGTTCATAGACTCCAACATCCCGATGTACCTCGTCGGCGCCGCCCACCCGAACAAAGAACGGACGGTTTCGCTGCTCGAACGCCTCGTCCGCGACGAAACGCGCCTCGTGACTGACGCAGAGACACTCCAGGAAATCCTTCATCGGTACGCCGCTATCGGACGGTTCGACGCGATACAACCGGCCTATGACGCGTTGCTCGAGATCGTGGACGAGGTGTTCCCGGTAGATGTCTCCGATATGATCCGCGCAAAAGAGATCCTTGTGGCGTTCCGCGGAATCTCGGCGAGAAAGGCGGTGCATGCCGCGGTCATGAAAAACCGCGGAGTCCAAACCCTTTTCAGCTTCGACGGCGGATACGACGTGCTCCCGTTTCTTTCGAGACTGAGGTAGGAACGGCGGACGTCACCGCACGGGACATGCTCGACCAGGAGCGATTCTCGCACGAGCTTCCGGACATCGCAGAGTCGGGCGTTTGGCGCGCGAGGACCCGCATGATACACTTCGTCCTAATGCGTGTTACCCGTTAGAAGTGGTGCCGAAATTGTAGAAACACGCTACAGCCGTGGTTTTGTCGCGTCGGATCCATCAGGATCGGCACCATTCTACAATTTCGGCACCAGTGTCAGAGGAGTACCGATCGTGTCCGAAAAACCGAATGTAGTGTTCTTGATCGTCGATGACTTGCGTCCGCAACTCGGCTGTTACGGCCGGAGCGGGATGGTCACGCCGAGTATCGACGCGCTCGCGCAGCGTTCGGCTTTATTCGGACGCCATTTCTGTCAGCAGGCAATCTGTGGACCGTCGCGCAACCATATTTTCACGGGGTGCCGCCCGGACACAACCCGCGTGTACGATCTCCAAACACGGCTCAGCGACCGGTCGCCGCATCTCGTCACGATGCCACAACACCTGAAGAAACACGGATACACGACGCTCACGGTCGGCAAAGTGTTTCACAATCCCGACGACGACCCGACCGGCTTTACCCGCTTGCTCCGACCCGCGAAGAGCGAACAGGCCGGGCGCGGCTACCTCACCGCGGAGGCGATCCAACACGCCGAGACGAACACGCGCGCGCTGCGCGACAGGGGCTCCACCAAACACGGGATGGGGCCGGCTTTCGAGGTAGGGCCGGACGACCGACCGTACCAGGATGAGTTGAACGTCACCGCGGCAGTTGATGCTCTTAAAACCGTCGGCGAGGAGCCGTTTTTTCTCACGGTCGGCTTCACGAGGCCGCATCTGCCTTTCTGCGCGCCGCGGTCGTACTGGGAGCTGTACGACCCGGACGTGATCGAGGTTCCCTCGGTGGAGCCGCCGCGCGGCTGCACGCCGTACTCGCTCACGAACTGGGGCGAGTTGCGCGACTACTACGGTATCCCGCGGGAGGGACCGATGCCGCATGATGTTGCGCGGACGCTCATCCACGGGTACTACGCGTGCGTGAGTTACCTCGACGCGCAGATCGGCCGTGTCCTCGCCGCGCTCGACCAAAGCGGAGCGCGTGACAACACGATCGTAGTAATGTGCGCGGATCACGGCATGAAACTCGGCGAGTTTGGGTGCTGGAGCAAACACACCGTTTTTGAGGCGGACAACCATGTTCCGCTTCTCATCAGCGTTCCCGGCCGCGATGCAGTCGTGACGAACCGCATGACCGAAAACGTCGATATCTTTCCTACGATCTGCGCATTGTGCGGCATCGACGCACCGCCGCAGATACAGGGAGTCGACCTCAGCCCTCTTCTCGACGACCCGCTCGCGCCGTGGCAGGACGTCGCGCTCATGCAGTACCCGCGCGCCGATGTGATGGCGTACGCCGTACGCACGCCGCGGTTTCTGTACTGCGAGTGGCGGAGGCGCGACACCAGCGTCGCGGTCGCGCGCGAATTGTACGATCTCGACCGCGACGGCGAGCACGAGAACGTGATCGACCGAGCAGCGTACGCGGACGAGATCCCGACCCTCGCGGCGCTCTTGCCCGAGCCGCGTCCCACGGCGGGGTGAACCGCCGATCCTCGGGATTCGCGGGGCGTTCTCGAGAAATTCCGTAGCATAACTGTGGATTTTCGTTAAAAATCAGCGTTTTAACTGTGGATTTTTCGGGCGACGTGTGTATACTCTGAGTATGCGGTTCACCCGTCTGCTCGACATGCGCGCGCTCGTCGCGCACAAATCGTTTTTTCTCTTCGGCCCACGGAGTACGGGAAAAACCACGTTGCTGAGAGACCAGTTCGCGCCGGAGGCGATCATCAACCTCCTGCGCGCCGCCGAGTATTTCCCGCTGGCGCAGAACCCATCGGCGCTCGCCGACCGTGTCCGCGAGATTCGCCGCACACATCCGGTGGTGATCATCGACGAGATTCAGAAACTGCCGGTGTTGCTCGACGAGGTCCACCACTTGGTCGAGGCCGAGTCCGTGACATTTGTTCTCACCGGGTCGAGCGGGCGGAAACTGAAACGAGGAGGAGTCAACCTTCTGGCCGGACGCGCGTGGCAGGCGCAGTTATTCCCGCTCGTGAGCGCTGAGATTGCGGAGTTCGACCTTGACCGCTACCTGCTTTTCGGCGGTCTGCCCCAGGTGTACCCGAGCGAGCTCCCGCGAGAGGAGCTCGATGCGTATATCAACACTTATCTTCGGGAAGAGATTCTCGAGGAGGGAGCGATCCGCGATCTGTCGGCATTTTCGCGCTTTCTGAGCGTCACCGCCTCGGTGAACGCGGAACAACTCAACTTCTCGAACGTCGCGAACGATACCGGTATCAGTGCCTCGTCGGTTCGTGCATGGTTCGAGATCCTGAACGACACGTTTCTCGGCTTCCTGCTCGAGCCGTGGCGCGGCGGACTGAAGCGGAAGACCTCTGCAACGGCAAAGTTTTACCTCTTTGACGTCGGCGTCGCAAACTTCCTCAAAGGAATTACGGCGCTCGATCGAGGGAGTGACGGATTCGGCCGAGCGTTCGAGCACTGGGTCGCGATGGAGCTGCGCGCATACCTCTCGTACCGGCGCATCAAACGGCCGCTCACTTTCTGGCGTACGTATACCGGGATCGAGGTCGATTTTGTGATCGACGGGTTATGCGCAATCGAGACAAAAGCCACCGCCCGGGTCTCGGGGAAACACCTGCGGGGCCTACGGGGCTTCGCGGACGAAGCGCCCGGCGTTCCGCGCATCCTCGTCTCGTTGGATGAGAACGACCGCACGACCGAAGACGGAATCCGCCTTCTCCATTGGCGACGTTTTGTGGAGCTACTCTGGAGCGATGAGCTCCCGTTTCTCACGAAATCACGATAGTGAGCCGCGCGCCGAAAACGGGCGCCTTCCACGGTCACGCCGGCGGCGTTACGACGCGGCCGGTTTTCTCGTACGTCTCGAACACCGGCAGATGCCGTTCTACCGCTTCGCTCAAGTCGTCCGGGTCAAACCGCGCGATCCAGTTCAACATCCAGAGCATACGCCCGATCTGGAACGGTTCTATCGGCTCGGCGGGCCACGGGAGATGCGCCTGGTATCCGGATCGAAACGATTTGAGCAGAACGGGATACTTCTCGTCTCCCGCCGTCTCGAGAAGATCGAGCATCGCCATCGCGATATCGTGCGCGCGGTACCCCAAAACGGTATCCTCGAAGTCGAACGGACACAACGCTCCGTTATGCAGTTTGACGTTGTCGTGCCAGAGGTCGCAGTGGATCACGCGCAGATCGGCCGGATCGGCCGCGGCGTACGCGTCTTCTGCGAGCCGATGCATGCTCTCGAGCGTCCGGCGCGCGTTGCCGGGAGCGGCGGTAGCTTGGTCACCGACGATGAGGTTCGGCTCTCCGCGCGAGAGCCAGTGCTCGAATCGGCGCGTCGTGAAGTCTGCCGGCGGTTGCCACGTGATGCCGTGATGATGGAGTTCCGCGAATAGAGCTCCCATTCGGGCGAGGTTCGCCTC
>PXBQ01000173.1 GCA_003566875.1 Spirochaetaceae bacterium
ACTCGTCGCTCGACTTGAGAGCGGACCGCACCGTCATGTCGCGATCGGCGACGGTCTTCATAGCCTGCTCGACGGCACGGACCTTCATCGTCAGCGACTTCCCGAACAGGCCGAGAAACACAAGGCTGCCGATGATCACCAGCAACGCCAGTGCTACGGCGATGTACAGGTTTCGTGCGGCGATCGCGGTCGAGTGCGATTCGATCTCGTCGGCAAGCCTTCCCAAGGTATCTACGATGAACTCAGACCCCGAGGCCGCGGCGCTCTGAACGCGGCTCTCCATCGTCATCAAGTCCAAGCGCAAACCGCCGAACCGGACGTCACCTTCGGGCAGCGAGTACCGCATTCTGACCGCACCGGCGCTCAATACGCCGCGAGGAAGCTCGGCTTCAAGAACGCTGTGTGCAGCGCGCTGCGCAGCGTCGAACTCCGAAGCGAGCAACTCCCAGACGCGCTGCGACCGCTCGATCGTCTCACGCATTTCTGCCGACGTCGTGTTTAACCCGGGGTGCGTGATCAAGTCGTCGAATGCTTCCTGGAACACCGTATACGATCGATCGTACGCAGCAACCGCGACGTCGAGCGTCGCGCGGGTGACGAGTAGATCCTTGGTCGAGTCGCTCAAACGATACATCGCCGCGATGACGCGGCGCGCCGAAAGGTTCAGCGAATTCATCCGCTGGGAGTTGATGTTTGAAGCGATGAGTACCCCGGCGGATAAACAGAACCCGAGTATGATCGCGGCGACCGCGAGATTCATCTTCCTGGCAATCGTCATACGGACTCCTTGACGAGTTGAGTGTTCACTTTTGGGGGACTTTTCGGGAATTGTACCGATTCCGGACCGGAGTATCAATCACGCGAGATACGCCCGGAGAAGCACGATTTCCACGACGAGTAGTACGACAATGTAAAACAGTTCGAAATTGAGGTTCACGTACACAAACTTCGTGTCGAACGAAGAGAATCGGCGTAACCGCAGATACAACGGTCGGGCGGCGACTATCCCAAGCGTCAGGATCGCGAGATCGATCGTGAGTCCGGTACTCGAGATCGAGCGGTAGAACGGGAAAACGACGTAGTACGCGCTCAACATCACGAAAAACAGAACTGCAGGCGACCACGAGATCTTTCGCTCGGTCACGATGTACTTGAACTTGAAGAAACTCCCAAAGACAAAAAACATCGAGACGTACACAAGAATTCGGTAGTACGGGTTGATCTCGAGAAACGCGTACTTCAGAAAATACACGAGGCTCGGGAAAAACCCCGCAGTGAAGAGCACCGTCAAAAACAAGGCCGCGATACTCCGCCTTCGCGCACGAACGACCAAACCGCTAACCAACAGATCATCGTACAGATGGAACATCGTCGATTTGTACACGGCGTGAATCGCCATGTACGTGAACGCGGGCGCGAACAGTTGGTACGACAGGAGGATGCCGACAAAACCGACCGTGAAAACCGTGCTGCCCGCGATACAGCGTTTCAGGTCGGGCTCGAAAAAAAGGAAAACCGACGGCACGAGCACCGTTATCACCGAGAGGATTCTGATGAACTCAAGGATCGGTGTGTACCCCGCGTTCACGGCAGGAAGAATCACCAGGTAGTACATTCCGAAAATGCCGGTGAAAATCGTAAATGACGATAACACGCCGGATACCACGGAGTTTGTCGCGGCGTGACACGTCGCGGTCCAACCCGAAACAGGGAAGAACGCGCCTTTGACGAAGAACGCCATACTGAACAGCAGCGCCAGGAACTTGATGTTGTCGATGCTGTACGCGCCGATCTCGTCGACAAATGAGAATCGGAGGTACGCACCCGATGCGTACAACAGTATTATCCCCGCAAGCAACAACGCGGAGCTGACCGCACCGATCACCATGTACTTGATCCCCGCGTAGTACGCCCGATTCACGGTAATCAAGACGTACGCGGCCATGATCATGACCTCGTAAAAAACGTAGAAGTTAAAGAGGTCGCCGGTAACGATGATCCCGCTGCAGCCGGCAAGGTAGAAGAGGAAAATCACCCGGATAGTCGTGCCGTCGAGCCGCCTCGCGGCAAACAACGCGAACACAACGGGGGTAATGTACGCGGCCATGAAGTACGGCCTGTACGCGTCCCACTGGAATACGATCGAGTACTCCCACATCGCAACCGGAACGATTAACGCGTCGCCCCGATAGCAGTATACGATCGCGGCCGCGAGTGCCGTTTGAACGACGATCGTACAGCGGAGAGCGCCAAGACTGATGTCGCGCCGGAATCCGTACTGCGCGGCGAGAATCACGAGAACCCCGAACACCGGGATCAACGGAAACACGACGAGAATCAAGCGGCACGTGCCGAGAAGCGATTCAGCGCTCATACAATTCCGAGATACGGGTAGTACCCTTGGTTTGGTACAGTTTCACTATTATCGCAAGAGCAATCGAGTCAAAACACACACCGATCACGATCGCGGTCAACATCAACGCTTGTGGGATCGGATCGACAAAAACAGCGTCGACCTCGGTAAGGATCGGCGCAATACCGAGGTCGGTATACCCGACGGTCAAAAAGGAAAGAATTACGACGCTTTGGATTATCGTCAGACACATGATTTTTTGAATGAGATCATCGCGCACGATCAATCCGTACACGGCAAGGACAAGAATCGCAAAGATCATCGTTGGCCCCGCACGTGCTTCATCCCGAAAACCGACAGAATCACGACGGTGACCTCGAGAAACGTGTCGTACACGCGAGGGCCGAGGTAGATAGTGGAGACGAGGTTCCGAACGTTCAACTCGCGCGCGATCGTAACGATGTCGGGAGTATAGTCGTGAAAGACGAGTTCGACGTCGCGAAGATACAACACGACGTACACCGCGGCGATCCCGAGAAAGACCGCGACGACGATGTTAAAGATCCGTGTCCTCATCGCCCCACTCCAGGAAATTTCGGAATATCAGGATGATCGACCCTGCAACCTCGAGGTAGATCGCCAAGTTCAGGATCCAGAACAGGACATTCGAGAACACGTGCACTCGAGAGACCAGCCGATAAAGATCGCCGAACCCGTATCCGGTCATGAGGAATCCTGCCACGAGCCCCACAGCCAGAATTAGCACGCCAAAAAACTCTATTATCGAATAGAGATGGTCGCCGTACACGCGCTGTTCGAACACCATCTCGATTACTACGATGATCGTTCCGAACATCACCCCCGCCTGGAAGCCGCCGCCGGGGTAGTTCGCGCCGTACGAGAAGACGTAGAAACTAAACATCACGACGAACGGGAAGAGTTTGCTGAGCGTGACGTGCAGGATCGTCGAGTCGCGAATGTCCATCGTCACATGCTCCCGACAAACACAGTGCACGGAAACGCCATGACGACACCGACGTCGTCGTTCGCAAAATCGAGGCCGTCCTTGGCACACAGCGCGACAAAATCGTCGATCGTTTCGCGGTCGGGAACGTAGGCGATTACTGTCTTGTTGTACACAAGCTCTTCGCCGAAGAGTCCCCGGAGTTCGGAAAAAAGCGGAATTGTCTGCGTCGCGACGTTTTCGATCCCTTCGCCGTCGAGTACCGTCGAATCGTACAAGCCACACTCAATAAGGATCGAGACGAGTTTTTTGGTGAGAGATTCTTTCTTCAGAATAACAATCATCACGTGCACGATACGCCCCGCTACAGTTTCGGTCTCGATCGGCCGGTTTTTTTTATCGCGACGAGAAAGACCAGCGTCGATAGCCCTGCGCCCAAGGCCGCCTCGGTTATCGCGACGTCCGGAGCGTGCAGCAAGAGATACTTGAGCGTCAGAAACATGCTAAAAAGACTCATCGCGATCAAGGACAGATACAGCCGCCGAGAGAAAACGACACACGCGGTCGCTATCAACATCGCGACGAGCGCCGCATTTTCAAGCCCCATTGTCGCGCCCTTCCCGGAGTCGGTTTTGATCTCGAAAATACGAGACCGCGAGCACCTGCGCGATAAGCGGCGACGAGACAAACGTGAACACGATAATCAACAAAAGCCGCACGATAAAATCGGCGGTTCCGGTATGAAGCATAAGACCGATCAGGATCGTCGCGGTTCCCGTGACGCCGCACTTGGTCGCAGCGTGAAAACGTAATAGCAGGTCGGGCAGGATCCACGCCCCCAAGACTCCAAAAAAGGTGATCAGAAAACCAAAACCGATAAAAAAATGCGCGATCATGCGTCGCTCCGGGATGCGCGCTCCGGCACGTAGTACTTGACGTATCCGACGATTTCCGCGAACGCGAGCAACGAGTAAATCATCGCGACGTCGATGTAAAAACTCCGTTCGTACATCACCGCGTATAGACACATCAACACCACCACAAGAGCCGATATCATCGAGAGCGCGAGCAGACGGTCGTACATACTCGGACCGCGGAACAGACGGTACGTCGCCGCGGCGATCAACGCGTAGGATATGTACGTGTACACGATCATCCGAATACCCGCAGGAGAATCGCCTCGAGCCTATACGTCAAAAGCCGTCGCGCCTTGCCGGTATGCGTCGTCTGAACGTTAAACCAATGAACGTAAAT
>PXBQ01000565.1 GCA_003566875.1 Spirochaetaceae bacterium
TCACCGCCGCTCCTGAACACTTCGAGGATGTACTCCGCGATCTGCCGCATCTGCGCCTCGGCCATGCCGCGCGTCGTGAGAGCGGGCGTGCCGAGTCGAATTCCGGAGGTTACAAGAGGACTTTTTGTGTCGAACGGTATGCCGTTTTTGTTCGCGGTAATCATCGCGTCGTCGAGCCACTTCTCCGCGTCACGGCCGGTCGTCCCGAACGGTGAGACGTCGACAAGAATCAAATGGTTGTCGGTCCCACCCGAGATGATACGCGCGCCACCGTCCCGGAGCGCGTCGGCGAGCTCGCGTGCGTTTGTGAGAACTCGCCTCTGATACTCGACAAAACCCGGCGTAAGCGCTTCGCCGAACGCAACGGCTTTTGCCGCGATGATGTGCATCAGCGGTCCGCCTTGTATCCCCGGCATCACCGAAGAGTCGATTATCTCCGAGTATTTCCGCGTGCGTCCGGACTTCGGAGCAACGATCCCCAAAGAATTTTCGGCGTCCTTGCCGATCAGAATCATGCCGCCGCGCGGTCCACGCAGCGTTTTGTGCGTCGTCGTCGTCGTGAAGTGCGACTCCATAACGGGGGTCGGATGAAGCCCCGCCGCGACGAGTCCGGCGATGTGAGCCATATCGGTCACGAGAAACGCGCCGACCTCGTCCGCGACTTGCCGGAAAGCGGCAAAATCGATTACACGCGGATACGCGGACGCTCCCGCGATGATCACTTTCGGACGTTCGGCGCGTGCGACGCGCGCGAGTTCATCGTAATCGATCGTCTCGGTCTCGCGCGACACGCCGTAGCTCACGATCCGAAAAAGACGGCCCGAGAAGTTCGTCGGTGCTCCGTGCGTCAGGTGCCCGCCGTGCGCGAGGTTCATCCCGAGAATCGTATCGCCCGGCTTCAACAGAGCGAAATACACAGCCATGTTTGCCGAGCTTCCGGAGTGCGGCTGAACGTTCGCGTATTCACAGTTGAACAGCTTTTTCGCGCGTTCGCGCGCAAGGTTCTCGGCGATATCGACGTACTCACACCCGCCGTAGTATCGGTGTCCGGGGTACCCCTCGGCGTACTTGTTCGTCAATACCGATCCCGCGGCCTCGAGGACCGACGGACTCGCGTAGTTTTCGGACGCAATTAACTCTAATTTATCCCTTTGTCGGGTTGTTTCCTGGTTTATGGCTGCAAAAATTTCCGGGTCGGTGGATTCCAAAAGCGACATACACACTCCTCATGCTACATTGTTGAGAATAGGAGATATCGGAACGATCCGTCAATACTCGCCGATGACCGAGACATCCGGCCACGATACGACGATCAATCCTTCAGGACCGGTATATTCTACGTATACGCTCTGCAGAGCGTACGGCGCCTCGGGGCGCATCGCTCGCCCGTTCCGGAGGATCGAAGGGAGCTCGACGACGCCGCGCGTGAACTCGACGCGCCGATTGTCGACGTTTCCAAAGTAGTACCGCACGGGATCGCCGACGACGATTTCCGGCACCGACTCGCCGAGCAGTCCGTCGGCCGCGGCCGGATCGGCAGGCACCCACCCAAACCCCGGTATCGAAAACTCCAGCCAGTGGTGCCGGACGGGTTCGAGGTCCACCGTGACGAAGAAGCCCGACACGATTCGGGCGGGAACTCCTGCGCGCCGTAAAAGGGTTGTCATGAGTCGGGCATACGTGAACGCATCGCCGCGACGCTCGGAAATCGCGGCGACGGGATCGAGAGTGACGCCCGGGTCCGGCCCCAATCGGGCGAGAACATAAGAAAAAACGGCTTGCGCCTTGAGGTACGGATTTCTTTGGTTTCCGACCACCTGTTGCACCGTACGAGCGATCGTCGCGTCGTCTACGGGCAGATACGCATCGGCCGAGGTGTACTCCCGGATGAACGCCGCAGGCGCTTGATACCGCTCTTCAACACGAGCGGCGACGATAACCGTCTCCACGGCGTACCGGTGGAACAACACCGTCCGTTCGATATCGATGTGTTCACCCAACGGAGGCCGTGAGAGGCGAACGAACTCGGATTCAGCGTCGCGTTCGAAGGTCGCCGGCGCTTTCTCGGACACGACCTGTAGCGCTCTCTGAGCGGGCCCCACGGCGATGCGCGGCAGCCAGACACCGACAAACCCCTGCGGATGCTCGATTGCAGCGACCGCGACGTCCCCGTTGTCGGCGGCGTCCGTACCGTCCGTCGGACCTTCATTTTCGGCACGATCGACGCTTACCGGTTTCGGCGTTGCGACGCGGACACGGTACTGGACCGCGAACGTCGTTGGGGAACTGTACGTCTTGGTACCGGGCGGCGTCGTGATCTCGATCGGATGTCCGGCGCCGCTACCGCGGTCGGTTTCGACCACGATCGGCCCCGATGCGGCCCCATCAGGAACGACGACCCGAATACGCGTCTCGGACCACTCCAAGTAACCACTTTCACGCGATGAGACCTCGACGAAGGGATCAAACCGATTGTCACCGCTCGCCGGGAACCGAACGACACCTGCACCACGCGTCGGCCCAAAAAAACGACCGGTGATCGTGACGGTGCTGCCAACCTGTGCTGACGTCGGCGAGACCGAACTGATCACGGGGATTCCGGGCAACGGATGATCGGGAGGTGAATCCGGCACGACGCGCAAATTGCCGAACAGAACTCCGTTCGAACGTCCCTGAGGCGTTGTAACGTACACAACTCCGGAGCCGACCGAATGCGGCAAACGCATTTGGATCTCGGTGTCGCTCCACGAGAGATACGCAGATTGGGTCGGAGTCCGCCCCGCTATCGAGACGGAATTTCGCCCACGCTCGTCGCCAAAGTGGCGCCCAGTGATCGTGATACTGTCGCCGGGTTCGGCAAACCGTGGTGATATCGCGTGGATCACCGGCGTCCGGCTCGAGATCGCAACCGTGACCCCGAGAGCAGTCCCGAGAATCAGGAAAATCAGGACCGGCACGAGCGCCGATCGTGGCGAGAAGTGAAACCGAAAGGCGGGCATATCTTGGGCTACTCTTCCGTCCTCATGCCGACGTACGGTTCGACGCGTACTTCAAGCTCGATGTTGAATGCGCCGTCGGTATCGGTGTCGACGTTCACGTCGATCGGATGGTTACCGAGCGGGAGAAACACCACAGGCTCGCCAAGGTTGATCGGGATGCTCCGGAACGCGGTACGGTACACCGCGTCCTGCGACTCGGACGTCGTGACCCACGTCTGCCCTTGAGCGACGAGCAGCACCGACGAGTCCTCCGCGATGTATGGTGTAAACTGCACGACCACGACGACGTTGCTGCCGTCGAGGCGTACGGTCACCGCACGGCCGGAAATGGTCACGCGGGAGAGTTCCATCGTCCAGACAGTCTCCTGCCCGTTCTCGACGATACGCGCGGAGATCTCTACGCTCAACGCCTGGTTCAGCAGCAGTTGTAACGCGTCTTCAAGGTCGTTTGGTGTTATCTCCTCAGCGCGAAGCACGACCGCTGACAAGAGCATAGCGACGACGGTACACGAGGCTCGCGTCCTGCCCCTCACCGGCGGCCCCTCTGCGGGTCGGAGACCTTCAATAGCTCGGGTTCGCCAATAATCTCGAACCGGGGAGTATCGGGAAGTTGAATCTTGACTTCGGTAATTTGCTGCTGTGCGTTGAGCCACTGAAGAAGCTGCTCCACTCCACCGTCGTCCACGTT
Source organism: Spirochaetaceae bacterium (assembly GCA_003566875.1). Taxonomy (GTDB): domain Bacteria; phylum Spirochaetota; class Spirochaetia; order DSM-27196; family PXBQ01; genus PXBQ01. Next base: position 3,688 of record PXBQ01000565.1, read on the forward strand.
CAACATAACCGAGAGGTCACCCGAATGAAACGAAGAAATGTCCCTGGCCACAGCGTCGGCGCGTCGGTCGAAAAACTCGCGATACGTGAAAAGGCTCCCGAACACGACCACCACGAGCGCTGCCGCGGCAACGAGCGGAACGGGCAATACCACACGTCGCCGCCAGATCTGAGGAGTGGGGGGCTTCAGCCCTGCGCTCGCTATCGATTTCCACACACGCTCTTTGCTTTCCTCAAAATCCGGCTCGGGAACGGAGCGCATCGCGGTCCGAACCGCCTCAAGCCCGGCGTACCGCCGCATCAGAGTGGGATCGTTCTCGATCCTCTCGGAGAGCTGTTCCTTCCACGGTGACGGAACTTCGTCATCGAGATAGGCCGAAAGGATACTGTTGTCATGGGACATAGACATCACCTCGATTCAGCGCTTCGGCGAGCCTCTCACGCGCGCGAAAGACACGCACTTTGACGTTGCCTTCGCTGATCCCCAGCACGGTTGCGATCTCCTTGTAGTTGAGATCGCCGTACTCCTTCAAAACAAGGACCTCTTTCATCTTGCCCGGAAGAGTCTCAAGCGCTGCTTTCACCGCCTCGTGCGACTCTTTTTTTAAGACAGCGGTCTCACCGCTGTCTTCCTGCTTCTTCGGCTCACGAAACACGCGCTCGTACGCTCGCCGTTCCCTACCCTTCCGCTTCTGAAAATTCAGCGCAAGATTCTTGGAGACCCGGATCAGCCAGTACTTGGCTTGATCGTGATCCGGAAAGACATCCATACGCTCGTAGAATTTTATGAACGCTTCCTGGCACAGCTCCTCGGCGATCTCCATATCGTTTGTCACACGATACACGATCCGAATCAACACGGGATAAACTGAATCGTAA
>PXBQ01000270.1 GCA_003566875.1 Spirochaetaceae bacterium
CCGTGCCTGAACAACTTCTGGATTCCCGACGGCTCGAAGGACATGCCGGCCGACAGACTCGGCCACCGGAATATTCTCATCTCGTCGCTCGACGAGATCTTCTCCGAGAAACTCGACGAGAACCACACGATTGATGCGGTCGAGAGCAAGCTTTTCGGCCTCGCTTCCGAGGCGTACGTCGTCGGATCTCACGAGTTTTACCTCTCGTACGCGTTGAGCCGCGGGGTTCTTCTGACGCTCGACGCCGGACACTATCACCCGACCGAACAGATCTCCGAGAAAATCTCGGCGATCCTGCCGTTCACGAACCGTCTGATGCTGCACGTCTCGCGCCCGGTGCGGTGGGACAGCGACCACGTCGTAATTCTCGACGACTGGACGCGCAACATCGCGATCGAGATCAAACGCGCGAACGCGTTCGACTCGGTCTTTATCGCACTCGATTTCTTCGACGCGAGTATCAATAGAATCGCCGCGTGGGTTATCGGCGTTCGCTCGACGCTAAAGGCACTGTTGTACGCGCTGCTCGAACCGAGCCAACTTCTGCGCGAGGAGGAGGAAAGCGGCCGTCTTGCGCACCGACTCGCGCTGATGGAGGAGCTCAAGACGATGCCGTTCGGCGCGGTTTGGGATAGGCACTGCCTCGATGCGGGTGTCCCGGTCGGGGCGGCGTGGCTCTCGGACGTCGAAGAGTACGAGAAGAACGTTCTCCGGAAGCGGGGCGCGTAATGGGCGTACCCGAGCTCATCGCCGTCTCACGGAAGTACGGATCGACCCCGGGATGGGTCCTCGGCGGCGGCGGCAACACGTCGTTCAAAACGACCGAGGATCTGTACATAAAAGCCTCGGGCTTCTCGCTCGCGACTCTTGATGCCGACGGGGTCGTGAGGATGAGCCGGGAGAAACTTGCGGAAATCTGGCGCGCCGCGTATCCGAGTGAACCGGGCGCGAGAGAGAAGCGCGCGCTCGCCGACCTGATGGCCGCGCGCCGGCCGGGTGAAGAGCAGAAGAGACCGAGCGTTGAGACGCTTATGCACGACGCGTTTCCGCAGGCGTACGTCGTTCATACGCACCCGACGCTGGTGAACGGGCTGACGTGCGCGGTCCGCGGCGAAAAGACGTGCGCCGAGATACTCCCTGAGGCCGTATGGATTCCTATCGTAAACCCGGGGTACTACCTCTCGCGGATTATCAAAGAAAAACTCGCGTCTTTCGCCGAACGAAACGGCGCGCCGGCTGAGATCGTTATCCTTCAAAATCACGGTCTCGTCGTCGCATCGGGCACGCTCGAGGGCATCGACGCTCTCTCCGAGCGCGTCATGACCGCGATCAAGTCAGCGACCGGCTCCCGCCCCGACACGTCTCCCGTTGCTCCCGACGCCGCGAGTGATGTGATCCGCGGCGCACTCGAGAAACGGTTTGCCTCGGTGATGTTCGGCGCAAACGCCGAAATGCTCCGGCGAATCCAGTCGAAGGAGACGTTCAGCGAGGTCGCGGGCAGCTTCTCACCTGATCACATCGTGTACGCGGGACACACACCGCTGTACGTCGAGCGTACGCACGAAACGGACGCCGGCGCGATCGCTGCGGGGATGGACGCGGCGATCGACGAGTACACACGGAAGCACGGTGCGTCGCCCAAAGTGATCGCCGTCTCCGGCGTCGGTGGTTTTGGATGTGGCTCGACCGAGAAAACCGCGAAACTCGCGGTCGATCTCTTCAAAGACGCGGTCGAGATCGCGTTCTACGCGGCATCGTTCGGCGGGGTCACCTTCATGCCCGACGAGGAAGTCGAGTTCATTCGCGGCTGGGAAGTCGAAGCGTTCCGAACGCAAGTCAGCACGCAGTAAACACGAGAACGGAGATTCCAGATGGAGTACGCGATAGCGATTTTCGACGTCGGCAAGACGAACAAAAAAGTCCTGATCTACAATAGAGAACTCGCCGTGCTCGATTCCGCAAAAAAAACATTCGACACCGTTATTCGTGACGGCGTCGAGACTGAGGACGTCGGCGCGATCGAAGAGTGGTTTCTCGCCACCCTGCGCGCGTTCGCGCGTTCGTACGATATCCGCGTGATCGCGGTCACGACGCACGGCGCGACGTTTGCGTGCATCGCAGACGACGGTGAGCTGAGCGTCCCGGTTGTGTCGTATACTCACGAACCCGGGGATGATTTTCACGACGAGTTCTACACCCTCGCCGGCGACAAGGACTCGCTTCAACGCGAGACCGCGACTCTCGAGCTGAAGGCGTTGATCAACCCCGCGCAGGGTTTGTACTTCCTCAAAAAAACGTACCCCGATGCGTTCGCCAAAACGCGCGCTATTCTGTTCTACCCGCAGTTTTTTGGGTACCGGCTGACGCGGCAGGTCGCGGCGGACTACACGTACGTCGGATGTCACACGTACCTTTGGGACTTCGGTCGAGACACCTGGTCGTCGGTCGCGGAGAAACTCGGCATCGTCGATATACTGCCGAAAAAAATCGGCCGGTCGTGGGATGTTCTCGGAAGAATCTCACGCGAAACCGCCGAAAAAACCGGGCTGTCTGAGGATACGATCGTCACGTACGGAATCCATGACTCAAACGCGTCGCTGCTCCCGTACCTCATCAAGAAAACCGACGAAGACTTCGTCCTGAACTCGACCGGAACATGGTGCGTCGCAATGCACCCGATGGACACGGTCTTTTTCCGCGACGACGAGATCGGCAAAGCGGTATTCTACAACATCTCGCCGCTCGGGAGCCCGGTCAAGACGTCGATTCTTCTCGGTGGACTGGAGTTTGAGACGTACACCGACGTGCTCAAGAACCTCGATCACACCGAAATATTCCCGGAGTACAATCGATCGATTTACGCTCGGTTGATCGAGGACCGCAGCATTTTCATCGTGCCCGGGGTGGTGCCCGGAACCGGGATGTTTCCGAACTCGGAGGCGCACATCGTTGAGAAAGGCAAGAAGTATCCCCTCGAAGGAATTCGAAACGGATCGAACGTCCCGGCGTTCCTGAACGACTACCCGGTCGCGTACGCTGCGCTGAACCTCTCGCTCGCGATTCAGACGAAGTTCGCGCTCGAGAGCGTCGGCGCGACCGACGGCGTCTCGATCTACACCGAGGGCGGGTTCCGCGACAACCCGGACTACAACCACGTGCTCTCGGCGTTGATGCCCGAGTCACCGGTGCATCTGACCGGCATCAAAGAAGCGACGTCGTTCGGCGCCGCGATGACCGCCCGCCTTGCGTACGAGAACGCCCCGCTCAAGTCGCTGTTCGACGCGTTTGAGATCGAGACACAGCGGGTTCGGACCGAAAGCTTCGACGGGTTAGACGAGTACGTCCGTGACTTCATGGAGCTCGTATGACGATCATCCCGGCGATAGACATCTTCGACGGCAGATGCGTTCGGCTTCGGGAAGGCTCGTACGCCGAGAAAACCGAGTACACGGGCGATCCGGCGGACGTCGCGCGGTCATTTGTCGACGCGGGCGCTACGCGCGTGCACATCGTCGATCTGAACGCCGCGCGCGGCGACGCAAAAACCAACCGGTCGGTGATCCGACAGATCCGCAACGCGACCAAATGCGCGGCCGGGTGCCTGCTCGAGATCGGCGGAGGCGTCCGTACCCTCGACGATATCCGCGAACTGCTCGATATCGGTCTCGACCGTCTCGTCGTCGGGACGGTGTTCGCGAAGAACCCCGACACGGTCGCCGAGTGGGCGAGCGAGTTCGGCAGTGTCTTCATCGCGGGTATCGACGCGCGCGACGGGACCGTTCGTGTGTCGGGATGGACCGACGACTCGGGCGTCCGTGCGAGTGACCTTGCGCAGCGCGCCGCGTCGTACGGAGTCTGCGCGGTCGTGTACACGAACATCGCGCACGACGGCGTGATGAACGGCCCGGACACCGAGGGGACGAACGAGATCGCGGAAGTCTCGTCGGTTCCGGTCGTTCTCTCAGGCGGGATCGGCACGCTCGAGGATCTGCGCACAGTCGCCACGACGGCGCACCAGAACGTAGTTGGTGTGATCGTCGGACGCGCTATCTACGAAGGAACGGTCACGCCGAAAGAAGCCTTCGCCGCGTTTCCTCAACCGAACCCGAGGGAGATGACGTGGTGAGCGAACGTTTGAGTCCAGTGATCATTTTTGACGAGTCGGGCGCGCTGCGCGACGCCGGGATCATGAATAAAAAAGCGCACGCGAAGAGTCTCGAGAACGACTCGATCTGGCTGTATCACGCAGAGACCGGTCGCGTCCTGCCGTACGGCGACGCGGGTTTCACGTCGCTCAAAACCGTCGGTTCACGGTACGAGGCGATCGTGAAGGCCGCGGACCTGCCGGCCGAAATGCGCGCGCCGGATACGCCCGACGCCGCCGGACCGACGCCCGCCAAGTCGGCGCCTTCCACGCTTGATTCGGCCGATCCCACGCGCGTCGGGAGCGTCATCACCGACCTCGCGCGGATCGTCGAAGACCGGTCAAAAACGATGCCGGAAGGCTCGTACACGACGCATCTCTTCACGCA
>PXBQ01000174.1 GCA_003566875.1 Spirochaetaceae bacterium
GGCTACCGTGAGCTCGAGCTTTATATCCGGTCGCTCGGGCGGCTCAGCGTCTACACCCGAACGCGGATGGATTACGAGCGAACGTTGATGCGGCTGACGCCGGAGCAGGAAGAGGTCGCGGCGAGCATTGCCGGCGACACCGACTTTCTGATTCGTGGTGGCGCCGGTACCGGCAAGTCGCTTGTCCTGATCGACGCGCTTCGCCGTGCGCTGTCGGCGCAGGAGCTCCAGTTCGATGAAGCGCAGGCCGCTCCGGCGGTCCTGCTGACGTTCACGCGCACGCTCGTCAAGTTCGAGGACTACATCGCGTCGATCCTCAAGTTCGACCCGGTTCGGTCGCTCGTCGAGACCGTCGATTTTTTTATCTTGACTCGACTGCAGCGGATCGACGCGAAGTATCACTACGACTTCGAATTCGTCGCGAACGCGGTCGCCGCGCTCAACACGACCGAGTTTTTCAGCGATGACGAGCTTCTCGCCGAGATCGAGACGCACCTGTTCGGGAACATCGTGACCCGCGAGCAGTACCTCGACGAGATCGCGCCGCGGACCGGGATGCGCCGGCGTCTCGGCCGCGTTCAACGCGAGGCCGTATGGGCGATACGGGCCGAGATCGAGCGGCGGATGCGCGAACTCGGAGTGTTCAGCCGCAACTTCGCGCGGATGGTGATCCTCGAGTATCTCGATCGCGCGACGGAGACCGACACCGAGCGCCTGCGCGACGTACGGACGATCTTCCTCGACGAAACGCAGGACCTCACCGCGGGCGATCTCATGACGTTGAAGCGGCTCGCGACCGGGCACCTCATCATGGCGTCCGACACGCTGCAGAGCATCTACGGCGTGAGTTCACCGTTCATGCGCGCGGGCATTCAGATCGCCGGCCGCACGCGCGTGCTTCACACGAACTTCCGGAACACACGCCAGATCCTCGAGACGGCGACGCGTTTCTCGGACACCGCGGAAGACGGCGGCTTCGCATTCCGCGATGGGCCGCCGGTTGAGCTCTATCGAGACGATGACGGAGCGGAGCTACTTTCGCTGCTCGTGCGCAAACTCGAGCTCTTCCGCGACCACCTCGGGTACGAACTCGACAACATCTGCGTCTTGACGCCGCACAACGCCGAGATCGGCCGGATCGCCGGCGCGCTCGCCGATCGCGACATCGAAACAAAGGCGATCACCGACCCCGAGTTCACTTTCTCTGCGCACGGGGCGGTCCGCCTCTCGACCCTGCACTCGAGCAAAGGGCTCGATTTCCCGGTCGTTTTTCTCTACCTGCCGTACCTGAACCGGCGCGTGAAGTTCGACGACGAGACGACCGACCGACTGCTCCGGAACCTCATTTACGTTGGAATCACGCGCGGCATGGAGAGCGTCAGCATCTTCGTCAGCCCGGGCGACGACCAGCTGCTTCATGAGCTCTGCCTGGCGGTCACCGAAAGCGAGGCGCAGGCCGAGAGCGGTGTATAACGTCCGGTCCGTCCGGCCGCCGTCAATCGCCCTCCGGATAAAACCATTTCCGTGTTTTCGGCTCGGCGAAAACAAGGTCGTGCATCGTCTCGCTGAAACTCTTCGTGAAGGTGTACTGAACCCACTCGAGCGCGCGCTCCCGGTCGACGAAGCTCATCACGCGCAACACCCGATCACCGTTCGAGTCGGGCTCTTCGCGCATCTCGACGTGCACGTGCCGACCTATGCCCGTGAACCGGGTGATCGTGACGTATACCGGGCGTTTGCTTTGCGGACTCTCGGCCATGATTCCACCCCGTTTGCGACGGGCAGACCCGCGCGGTTACGCCCAACCTACCGGGTTCGTCGGTTTTTCCGGACTCTCCAGGTTCAGCAGATAGCGCTTGCGCGCCAGACCTCCACCGTATCCGGTCAGGCTCCCGTCGGCGCCGATCACACGATGGCACGATATCACGATCGCGATTCGGTTGTCTCCGTTCGCGCGCGCGCCTCCACGCAACCGAAAAACCGTCGAGTAATTCGCGCGACGACGGCTACCTCGACGTATTTTTCACGACGCGACAGACTTTGACACGCAGCGATTGAACATCGCGCGTGCGATGCGCGATAATGTCCCGTGTCTCCTGAACAACGTACCCGCTCCCTCCTGATGTTAAGCATGCTCGTTCTCGCCGTGTTCTGTACGATGGCGGCGCGCGCGCTATTTTCACCGTTGATGCCGACTCTTCAGCGCGAGCTCGGTTTCGGACTCTCGACCGCCGGTTCGCTCTTTCTGCTGGTGAGTGTCAGCTACGGCGTCGCGATGCTATTTTCGGGCTTCCTCTCGTCGCGGATCGGCCACGGGCCGGCGATTGTAGCGGCGCTCGGGTCGATCTCGATCGGTCTCTTTACCGCCGCGGTCGCCCCGAACGTATGGGTCCTCGCCACGGGGATCGTACTGATCGGTGCCGGTGCCGGGACGTATCCGCCGTCGGGGTTGGTGATGATCAACACGATGATCGCCGCCGAGCGGAGAAACACGGCGATCTCGATCCATGAACTCGGGCCGAACCTCGCGCTTCTCGCGGCGCCGTTGCTCGTGATCGCGTTCGAGCCGTGGCTTGGGCGGCGTGGTATGCTGTTCGGGTCGGCCGCGCTCTGCGCGGTCGCGGCGCTCGCGTTTCGGCGCTGGGGAGTATCCGGAAGCGGGTACGGTACCGCTCCGAAGCTCAGCACGATCCTCACGATTCTACGCCTGCGCACCGCGATCCTCGGGATGGTGATCCTCTCGGCGGCTCTCGCGGGAGTTCAAGGCGTGTACGCGATTCTGCCCGCGTACCTCGTGACTCAACACGGCCTATCGTCCGGTTACGTGAACCTGTTGCTCTCACTCTCGCGGGTCACGGGAATTCTGCTGCTGGTGCGCGCGGGAGCGATCATCACGCGCATCGGTCGCCGGCGCACAATAGCCGGTATCTTGCTCTTTTCGGCTGTGCTCACCGGGCTGATCGGTCTGGTGCGCGGGCCGCTCCTGGCTATCGTCGTAGTGGCGCAGCCCGCTCTCCTGACCGTGCTGTTCCCTGCCATCCTCGCTTCGATCGCGACAATCGGCGACGTGCGGTATCAGAACGTCACGTACGCGCTGATCATCATGATCGCGGTCTCGGTCGGCTCGGGCGTTGCCCCCGCATTACTCGGGGTATTCGGCGACTTGGGTATCGGCTGGGCGGGCTTCGTCGTGCTCGCTGTCTTCATGCTGACAGCGGCGGTCTTCCTCCGGTCGACGCCCGCGTTCGGACGTGAATGAACGTGCCGGAGTGTGCTTCGCTCCAAAAATCTGTATGATAAAAACCCAAATCAGGGAGGAATGATATGAGCGCACGACAGTACTACGAGCTACGGATCTACAGTTTTGTTTCATCGGAACATCGGGCTCGCTTCGACGGGTTCCTGGAGCACGCTGAGTTGCCCGCGTACGCTCGTCTCGGGATCGAGCCGATCGGAGTGTTCACCGGCGTGTACGGTCCCGACAACGCGTCGCTGTTTATGCTGATCCCGCATCGGGATCTCGAGTCGACCGTCGCGGCTCGCGAGAGAGTTTTTGAAGACGCTGCGTACCTGGATGTCGGACGGAGTGTCCTCGGGACCGACATCGCGCACCCGGCGTACTCGCGCGTGGAAACCCGGTTACTGCGCGCGTTTACCGGGATACCGGAACTCGAGTTGCCCACAGGGAACCGCGAACGGAAGGGTCGCATTTTTGAGATCCGCTGCTACGAAAGCCACAGCCGACGGGCGGCCGCGAAGAAGATGCAGATGTTCAACGAGGGCGGGGAGATCGAGATCTTCCGAAAGACCGGCCTCTCGCCGGTGATGTTCGGTGAGATGATCTTCGGACCACGTATGCCGAATCTCACGTACATGCTGACGTTTGACGATATGGCCCACCGCGATCGCGCGTGGGAGACGTTCAAGAGTCATCCGGACTGGATCGCGCTGAAAAGCGATGCTCAGTACGCGGACACCGTCTCGACGATCACCGACGTGATCCTGTCGCCTGCCGCGTACTCGCAGATGTAGCGTGACGAGGATGCGCAGAGTCGGGTGAGCGTCGGAGTTCCGTGATCGGACGGCGCTTAACTCGGGTGAGGTTCGGAGCAGATCGCGCCGACGCCGTCGAGGATCATCCGGGGACGGTACGCGAACCGGTGTAAATCGTCGCGGGTGGTGACGCCACTCAGGACGAGCACGGTGTCGATCTCCGACTCGACACCCGCTACGATATCGGTATCCATCCGGTCACCGATAATAATTGACTCTTCTCGGCGACACGCGAGCCGCTTGATCGCCTGGCGCATCATCAATGGGTTCGGTTTGCCCGCGAAGTACGCCTTGCTCCCGGTCGCGAGTTCAATCGGCGCCATCAGGCTCCCACACGCCGGCACGACTCCGTTCTCGCCCGGCCCGGTCAAGTCGGGATTGGTGCCGACCAGACGCGCCCCCGCACGGACGAGTTGCACGGCCTTCTCGATCCTCGCGTAGCTATACGAAGGGCTTTCGCCAACGAC
>PXBQ01000014.1 GCA_003566875.1 Spirochaetaceae bacterium
ACGCTTTCGCTGATTTTCTTGGCGTACACGGGTGAGAGCATCTTTCTCGCGTTTTTTGTCGCGGGCGGTATGTTCGCCGGAATGAGTCTCTTCGCGGTGACGACAAAAATGGACTTATCGGGCTTGGGGCACTACTTGCGAATGGCGCTCATCGGCCTTATCGTCGCGATGCTTGTAAACTTTTTCTTGCGGAGCCCCGGATTTGACTGGCTCATCTCGATCGCCGGTGTCGCGCTCTTTGCAGGCTTGACCGCGTACGATACGCAGATCATCCGAAGATGGAGCCGAGAGATGACCGACACCTCCGACGAGGCTACGTACATGAAAATCTCAATTCTCGGCGCGCTCAAATTGTACCTCGACTTCATTAACCTGTTTCTGTTCCTTCTTCGGCTCCTTGGCCGCAGGAGATAACTAGAGCCGGCGCCCGCCTTAAGTCGGCTCTTATGGACTTAATCGGCGGGCGAAAGTATCTTGTATTCGATATGGACGCACTCTCGCGGCTTCACGACGTTTCCGGCGGCTTCTATTTGTCCTCTTTTTCGGCGTTGGACAGGTATTTCTCGGGTGAGATGTCGAAAAATGTGTACGTGACGGTCAAAGGAAGTGTTGTGGACCTCGCGCGTGTTTACGACAACCTGGAATACCCTGGGCTCGACCACGTCGACGCGGCGCTCGAGCATGGAGATCGCCGCTACTACTTCCGTTGCGTCGATGATCTGCCTCCGCGCAATACTTTTCCCGTGATGGACCTTTTGTACGATCCACACCGCGACACGTACTGGGATCCATTCTCGGTCTACCACGACTTACGCCGCGAAGAGCTCGAGTGTCCGGTCGGTGACGAACCGCTGGTAGTCGGCGACGCGGCGGTACTCGTTTCACGGTACAGCTATGCCGTGCCGGCGAAACTACCCGCGATGAGGACCGGCACCCGGATTCCGGTCGAGATTCAGCGGCGCGTTTTCATCGACCTGTTAACCGGCGTAGCGCCCGACAAAGGTTTGACGGTGCTCAAAGAAACGGGATTTCTGGCAGAGTACTGGCCTCTGCTCGCCGAGATGGACGGTACTGAGCACTCCAAGGAGGGCCACCCCGAGGGCAATGTATGGAAACACACTCTCGAGACGCTCCAACATCGCAAAACGCGCGACCTTCTCTTGGCCACGGTGTTGCTGCTTCACGACTGCGGAAAACCTTTTGCGACAGCGACACGCGAGAACTTGTTCGACAAACACGCCGAGATCGGGGCGGAGAGAGCCGGGAAGTTTCTCTTTCGTCTAGGGTTCACCGATGAATTCGTGCGCGATGCCCGGTGGCTCATACGGCACCACATGATTCCAGGCGCGTTACACCGACTCCCGACGTACCGCACGGCGCCGCTGATGGCGTCGGTGCTCTTTCCTTTCCTGCTCGAGTTCTATCGGTGCGATCTCCTGTCTACGTATCGAGGTCCCGAGAACTACTATCGTGCGTGCAAAATCTACCGACGATTCGTGAAGAACAGCGCCAATCCGTACCGAGACGCCGAAGGGAAAAAAATCTTCAGGCTGTACGTCGAGTAGCGGAAAGTACGCGCGCCAGATCCGATTTATCAGGACCGATCACGACCGATTGCTTCTCTTTTTCGAGAGCGTCCAAGAGGCGTTCCGGTATATCGGGTTTGATGCCGAGAGCGTCGTACACCACCTCGCCGAATTTGCCCGGATGCGCGGTCGAAACCACGACGATCTTGACCGATCCATCGTGCTCGGTTGCCCCGTACTCGGACTCGATCATCTTCTCGGCGGCGCACACCGCGGTCGCGGTGTGTGGATCGAGCACGATGTTCGAACGGGTATAGTGCCGTCCCATCGTCGCGACGGTCTCGTCGTCGGAAACCGAAACACCGTGAATCATCGTCCGGATGTCCATCAGGTCGTCACGGAAGACGGCACGAAGCCTTTCAAAGTTGCTCGGGTTCCCGACGTCCATCGCATTTGAGAGCGTTGGGACCGATGCGCGTGGTTTGAAGACACCCGTTCGCAGATACTCCGGGATAATGTCGTTCTTGTTGGTCGCGGCTATGAAACGGTCGACGGGAAGACCCCACAACCACGTGTACACTCCCGCAGTGAGATTTCCAAAGTTTCCACTCGGGACGGAGAACAAAAAATCTCCCGCAAACCCCGCGTGCGAAACGCACCACGCAAACGCGTAGTAAAACGACTGCGGTAGCAGGCGTCCGAGGTTAATCGAGTTTGCGGACGTCAGATGAAATCGGTCCGTGAGTTCGCGATCCTGAAAAGCCTGCTTCACCATTCGTTGGCAATCGTCGAACGTACCTTCGACCTCGAGCGCAAGCACGTTGCCGCCGACGGTGGTCAACTGTTTCTCTTGAAGCGGCGAGACGCGTCCCGACGGATAGAGAACCACGACGTCGATGTTTTTCTTGCCGTAAAACGCCTGCGCCACCGCGCTTCCGGTGTCGCCGGAGGTCGCGGTGAGAATCGTCGCCCGGCGGTCGGTACCGTCGAGGTAGACCTCGAGAATAGTAGCGAGAAACGACGCGCCGAAATCCTTGAAGGCGCACGATGGACCGTGGAACAACTCGAGCAGATCGATCTGCGGCGTCAGCGGGCGCATCACGGGGGCAAACGGGAAGGCGGTCCGCGCGATGGCCGCCGGCGATCGCCCGGCGATATCCGAGCCAAGAAGTGCACCGATCATCAACTCGGCCATCTCTACGAACGACCCGTCGGCCGGAAACCCGAGAAAGAGTCTCTTGAGGTCCGGCTCTTCGATCGGAACGTACAGCCCACCGTCGGGCGCGAGCCCCGAGAACACCGCGTCATGAAACGAAACATGGATATCGGGCGATTCGGTCGAGGAAAATGTCATGAATCTTTTTCTCCAAAGAATGCGGTGTGAACCGAGTTCAACGCGATTTCTCGATCGGCACCGTCGACGACAAACGACACGTTGATTTCCGACGATCCTTGTGCGATCGCGAGCACGTTAATTTCTGCGTTTCCGAGCGCGCTGAAAATTCGGCCCGATATCCCGGGCGCCCCGCGCATCCCGTCGCCGATTACCGCGACAATCTCAAGATTGTCGCGGATCTCGAACTGCTGGATCTTGCGTGTTGCGAGCTCGTACTGGAGCTCGCGACGCAGCCCGTCGAGCGCGGCGCGCGCCTGCGTTCGCCGGAAAACGATGCATATGCTGTGTTCCGACGACGCCTGAGAGATCATGATCACGTTGATGCCCGCGTGCCCGAGCGCCGAGAAGACGCGCGACGCGATTCCCGGGATGCCGACCATGCCACCACCTTCGACGTTCACGAGCGCCACGTTCTCGATCGACGCCAGACCGGTGATCGGTCGATCGTTCGGTGTCGGACGGTCCGAGATTATCGTTCCCGGCGCGTCCGGTCTCGAGGTGTTTTTTATCCGGAGCGGTATCGCCTTCTCGACCGCGGGGATCATCGTGTAAGGATGGATCACCTCGGCACCGAAGTACGACATCTCCATCGCTTCCTGATAGCTGACTTCGGGTACGACAAACGCGTTGGGTACGTACCGAGGATCGGCGCTCAAGACACCGTCAACATCGGTCCAGATCTCGATGCACGATGCCGAAAGCGCGGCTCCGAGGATCGACGCGGTGTAGTCGGACCCGTTGCGACCGAGCGTCGTCGTGACACCCGCGCGCGTAGCCGCGATAAACCCCGTGACGACCGGAATTTTCGGTTCTTCAGCGAGTCGGGCCACTATACGCTCGTACGTTGTCTCGATTTCGACGGTCGCCGCACCGTGCAGCTCGTCGGTGACGATCAATTCACGCGCGTCGACGTACACGGCCGCGTGCCGCGCCGCGGACAGATACGCGGCGACGATCGTGCAGCTAAGCCTCTCGCCGTAACCCGCAATCAGGTCCAGCGTGCGCGCAGTGCATTCGCGTACAAGAGCGACACCGTGAAGCAATTCGCGAACAGCCGAGAACATTTCGGCTATCGCGGTGCGAACCCGCGCAAGGTGGTCTTGATCGTCGCGCAGAAGCTCTTCAACGGCTTCGGAGTGACGCGCCTCGATACTGTCTATCATCGGTCGATACGCTGCCGCGTCCGCGGCAGCGTGCGCTGTGCCGATGAGGCCGTCGGTCACGCCCTTCATCGCCGAAAGAACAACGACAACCCGCTCGGTCACTGCGGCGTCGAGAATTATCGCGGTCGCGCGTCGTATCATCTCGGCGTTACGGACCGAACTGCCGCCGAACTTCATTATTTTCATGCTGGAAGAAATAATACCGAAAATGTAGTATCGCATGAAGGGGACGAGGCGGTAATTCGCCCTTTCGGGTATAACGACACAAACGATGCCTAACGAGCAATACGACGATGGAAAAGGAGCGAGACGTGTACACTTACCTCATCGACGGCGGATTCCCCGTGAAGGGAACGGTCACTGCAAGCGGAAACAAGAACGCGGCGCTCCCGTGTCTCGCGGCAACGTTGCTGACGGACGAGACGGTTGTTCTCAAAAACATTCCCGACATCGAAGACGTACAGGTGACGATTGAGATCCTGCGCGCCTTAGGCGCGGAAGTCGTGACGTCCGAAACGGCCGGGGAGTATGCGATAACAACGCGTGATATCGTCCGCGATGACATACCGGCCGACGCCGCGAAAAAAATCCGCGCATCGATTCTGTTCGCCGGACCGCTCGTCGCGCGGATCGGACACGTGCAGATGCCGCCGCCGGGTGGCGACGTGATCGGCCGTCGACGGCTCGATACGCACTTTCTCGCGTTGACCGCTCTCGGAGCACAGATCGAAGCCGACGGTGTGTTTCGGATCTCGGCGAACAAGCTCATCGGAGTCGATATTTTTCTCGACGAGGCGTCGGTTACCGCGACCGAAAACGCCGTAATGGCAGCTGTTCTCGCCGACGGGCGGACGGTGATCGAGAACGCGGCATCCGAACCGCATATTCAGGATCTCTGCCGTATGTTGAACGCGATGGGAGCGCAGATCGTGGGAATCGGATCGAATATCCTGACTATCACGGGAGTGAAGAAACTCTCGGGCGCGGAGTTCACGATCGGTGCGGACTACATGGAGGTCGGCTCGTTTATCGGCCTCGCCGCGGCGACCCGCGGTGAGCTTGAGATCAGGAACGCCGCGCCCGACAACCTCAAGATGATCAAGATCGCGTTCGCCCGGCTCGGGATTCATTGGGAGCGCGACGGCTCGACTGTGTACGTTCCTCCGGGGCAGGCCCTCAAGGTTGTGCCGGACCTCGGCGGCATGATCCCGAAGATCGATGACGCCCCATGGCCGGGGTTCCCGCCGGACCTCGTGAGCATAATTCTCGTCGTCGCGACGCAGGTCGAGGGCACGACTCTCATACACGAAAAGATGTACGAGTCGCGGATGTTCTTCGTCGATAAGCTCATTGGGATGGGCGCGCGCATCGTGTTATGCGATCCACATCGCGCGGTCGTGAGCGGCCCGTCGCTGCTGACCGGATCCGACCTCGTGTCACCGGATGTCCGCGCTGGAATGGCGATGGTGATCGCCGCGCTGTGTGCGGGCGGGCGAAGCCGAATTCAGAACGTCTATCAGATAGAACGCGGCTACGTGAACATCACCGAGAGGTTGCGGGGGCTCGGTGCGCGGATCGAGCGGGTCGAACAAGGCGCGGTCCCGATTCCCTGACGCGCCTCACTTCTTGCGCGTGCCGAGGATCGTATCGTACGCGTCTTTGATCTTGATGAACGCCTCGCTCGTGATCCGTCTCTGATAGGCGTCGAGGCCACCGGCGGAGTCCGGATGAAACTGAGCGGCGAGCGCGCGGTACACGCGCCGAATCTCCTCGAGATCTGTGTTCGGTGCCACGCCGAGTATCCGGCAGGCTTCCGACACCGAGTCGTCGAGTTGCGCGTACACCGCCGCGACGCAGCCCGCCTCGACCCCGAGTATATCGGCTGTTTGCGATATTGCCGCACGGCGGCGGGCTGTCAGACCCGACGGGCTCCGGTCGGCCAGGACACTCAACAGAACGATTAGCTCCTCGCGTTCGGCCGTAAGCGTGTGCTCGGCAAAAACGCGGGTGAGTTCGGCGAGCTTATGCGGCTCGGCGCACCGGAGCGCATCGTCGACGATCGGATTGAGCCGCCCGTGGGCGCGTCGCTTCAAGAATTCCAGAAGGAGTTTGATCTGGTCGATCCCGACTGGCCCATCGATCCTTGCAAGAATCACCGCGATGCCCGCGGTCGACGCGACGTACTCTATCCCGGGGGAGACGCGGTGATTCGCAGGGTCGGAAAAAAAACGCGCGAGACGCGTCCCCATTCGATTTCTTCGAAAATTGGTGTCAAAAACCAGACCGATCAAGAAACCGAACGCCATTCCGATCGGTCCGCCCGGTATTCCGATCACCAACCCAGCCAGGCATCCCCAGTACACCTCGCTACCTCGTCGCTGAGAGCGCGACAGCGAGCAGCCCACCAAAGAGCGCCGCCGCGGCCACCAGAACCACGAGTACAATCGCGACGGTGAAGCCTCCTGCGACAAGAGCCGTCGTCGCGGCGATTCGGAACGCGTGCACGTACGCGTGATACACAATAGTGAGGACGAAAGGGATCACGGGCAGCAGCAGGATCGTCGGAATCGGTGGCCGTGCTATGTACCGCGCACGCAGTGACCAACCGACGGCGAGCGCGAACACGCCGAACGTCACGAGCGTAAACGGCGATGCAAATCTCGTCAGGAGTTCCAGCTCGATCGGCGCGGCCGCGAGCCCGACCGTCGGCAGGAACTCCCGCATTTTTATGAGGTCCTGAATCGGCGCCGCCGCGAGATCGCCACTCGCAGCGGAGATCAACGCCATCGTCCGATGCGGCGAGAAGCCGGGCGAAGGTGATGGAATGCGTACCATCCGGTCGAGTTCCGGTCTCGCGTTAGCCATGTGATACCGCGGAGCGTATCGCCGGTCGGGATTGTCGCGGTCTATCGCGTCGAGAAAGACGTGGTCACCGACCAGTTTCCCGTACTCGCTCGAGTAGTGGTAAACGGGCAATCCGTCGGCGGCGAGCCCCATTACCTCGACTCGCACCAGGTACGTACCGCGTGGGGCGATGATTATCTTTGCAGCCGACACAAACACCGGAGGATCGACCGACGCCAGAAACACGACGTTCGTTTGACCTGGGAACCCGACGACTCCGTCCACCTCGTCGATAAAGAACGACAAGTCGTTGTATATCCGATCGACCGCTTCATCGAGATACCTCTCGATATCCGGGTCGCGCGGGGAATCATCGATGAGTTCGCGGAAGCCGTAGTACGCAGTGATCGGGTCGCCGTTTTGAAGCGCGGTAAACGCCGCGCGTTTCTTCTCAAACCGCTCTCGCTCGAGCTGCTCACGCGGACGCGATTCCGGCGACAAAATTCCGGCCCGCGCCCGCGTCTTGATCCGTATCGCTTCGGCGTTTGTCGGGTCCTCCCTGAGCGCAAGATCCGCGTAGTAGTGCGCCGAGAATAAATCGCGGCGAGCCATGTACTCCGATGCCTGCGCTACGAGATCCGCAGCCGTCAGATTGCGCAGATTGCGCGCGTATCGTGTCGGCTCGGTCGGGGTGTCACCGGCGGGATCGAGTTCGATACGTCGGCGCGCGTCGTCGATAAAAGAACGCGCCGACACCGCCATTTCGTGCTGTTCCTGATCGGGCGGCATGAACATCAGAAAGAGCTCGAGATCGCGTATCGCGATCGAGTACTCCTGCCGTGCGTAAGACTCGCGTCCGACGCGCCAGAGTTCGCGAATCATCCTGCTCGTTGCGACGGCGTCGTCGCGGCGCCGCGCCGCAGCGGGAAACGCGGTTCCAAGCGTCACGGTGTAGACACCCGCGAACACCACGATCGCGACGATACACGGTCGGATGATCTCAGAAAACCGCAGCCCGGAACGCCGCGAAGAGAACTCCTGGCGTGCAACAAAAAGCGAGAACGTCAGGATCACGGCCGTCGCGAACAACGGTGCGGCAAGATCGATCATGCCCACGATCGCGTCGTTTAGAATCCAGTGCCACTTGAACACATCAAACATGCCGGGAGGCGGATAGAGCACGATCGATCTCGTGAGCGTAAATCCGAAACCGACGAGAAGCACTACGCCGGTCACGACGGCGAGACGTACGCCGAGATTATTCATCGATCACGTCCTTCCGCCACACCCGGTACGGGCGCATCAGGACGGTCATTGCGAGCAGGATGAGACCGACGGCACCCCACGCGACGGAGGAGCCGTACCCGGGCGCCCACGCGGGCAGAAGCGGCCAAATAAGCTCGACCGCGATTTCGTCGTGCAAGAGGACAGGAACGAGCAACAGACTCCGGACGTACGCCGCCGCGACGACCAGGTTAAAGAAAGGCCATCGGGTCCAACGAAGAAAAGCCCACGAACCGAGAAGCGCGATCGATAGTCCGACCGCCGCAGCCACGAAACGCAGCGAGAAGACGGGACGCTCAAACTCGGCCGAAACCGAGCGCGAGTCGCGCGAGATGCCGAGTAAGCCCCGGGGTGGTTGCACAAGCGACCATGGCGCCGTGTCGATATCCGAGATAGTGAAGGTCAAACCGGAACCCGACAGCGTCACGCGTCCGTCTTCGATGTGCCCCTCACGCGAGAACGCAAGCCTTGGTTCATCCGTTGGCGAGTACGTGACGGCGTTTTGCACAACGTCGTCTTCGGTCCGGGAGACAAACAAGAACGCATCCCCCGACCGGTTCAGGACGTTGGTCGGGATCGGAAGCGCGACAGGCGAGAGGTCGGCCGTGCTGTCCGGCAAAACTCGGACCAACCAGAACGATCCAACGATGAGGCCCGTCACGGTGACAAGCGCCAAAAACAATGAGACAACCGGGATTCCGGGATGGAAATGCAGCCGCGTGAGCACGACGAGCGTCGATAAAACGACGCCGGGTATCACCATGCGCCCGAACGCGGCGAAGAATACGGTGAGTGGGTAGAGCGTCGCCGCCCGTCCCGGGTCCGTGTAGCCCAGCCACTCGGCGAGCGCACCGGCGCCGGACAAAAGGAGCGTGACGATAAGAAACGTGAGCACAAACCGCACCGGAACCAAGAGCGAGTTTTTCACGATCACCACAAAAAGTATCACGCGGAGGCACGCGGCATCAAGGTACAGACGCGTAATCACCCGATCGGTGAATAAATTGCACCCCGTAGTGTAGTATCATCAGGAGCGATGGAAAAGACACTTGTTCTTCGTGCGAAAGCAGGCGATCGCGCCGCGTGCGAATCGATCACGCGTATCTACCTCAAGCGTGTGTACGCTTCAGCGTACCGGATACTCAGAAACGTCGACGACGCGGCCGACATAGCTCAAGAGACGTTCATCCGCGCGTTCGGATCGATCTCGACGTTCGATGAGTCGCGTCCGCTTTACCCATGGCTCGCGCGGATCGCAAAGAATCTGGCGTTGAACACGACGCGGAAAAGCGAGTATCGAACCGCGGAGCTGCCCGACGACGATTTCATGCATGGTGCCGAGCTTCAGCCGGACGAAAACGCGTTACGTTCGGAGCAGTTGAACTCGATTCATCGCGCGATCGACGCGTTGAACGCTCCGTTTCGCGAGATCATCGTGCTCAAACACTTCGAGGACTGCAGTTACGCTGAGATCGCCGACATCCTCGGAATCCCGATCGGGACGGTTATGTCGCGTCTTTACAACGCGCGACGTGCGCTACGGGAGCAGCTGCAAAAGGTTGAGGAGGGAACATGACAAACGACGAGATTCGGCTTCGAATCCAGGCACTGGCCGACAACGAGCTTCCGACGGAGCAGATCCCGGCGGTTCTGGAGCAAATCGAAAACTCGTACGAGTTCCGGCAGGAGTACCGGGAGCTGCTGATGCTGAAAAAGAAACTTTCGGGGGAGCAGATCCCGGAACCGCCTGACGCGTGGTTCGACCGGACGGCAAAGTCGGTGGCACGAAGAACCCGCTCGATGGTGGCACGGATCGTGTTCCTCGGCTCGTACGTCTCACTGATCGCGTACGCGGTTATTTCCCTTCTTTTGGACTCGTCTACACCCGGGTTGGTCAGACTGGCGGTAGCCGGAATCGTAATTGGCTTCATCGGCTTGTTCGCGGTTGCGCTGTCCGATAGAATGAGGGAGTCGAAACACGATAAGTACAAAGGGGTTATCCGATGATAATCGTGAACACCGAAACGATTCCTGGAAAGAGGATTCGAACCGTTTTCGGTTTGGTCCGTGGGAATACGATACGGGCGCGCAACCTCGGACGCGACATCATGGCTGTGTTCAAGACCCTTGTCGGAGGCGAAATCCACGACTACACGAAAATGATGGCGGAGTCACGCGATCAAGCCATAGATCGCATGATCGAGGACGCCGAGGCGATCGGGGCGAACGCGATCGTAAACGTACGGTTCACGACTACCTCGATGATGCAGGGCGCTGCGGAGTTGATGGTATACGGTACGGCCGTTGTATGCGAAGAAGAGTGAACTTTTCCAATTGTATACACAGGTTATCCACAGGTCACGATACACAATGACACGAAGAAAGCCGCGTTGGAGTAGACAGAATCCGTTGAGGTTGGACAAGATCGTTAAGGCGGGAAGCCTTAATTTTATACAGAGTATACAAATAAAAAGTTACACACAGGCCTTGTCGTAGCGATAATAAAAAGACCTTAAATTCCGTTAACACCAATGAAATAATCCCGATTCATGCACAGGGTATCCACAGGTTATGGCACGAGAATTGCGTTGGAATTCTTCGGATCGCTGTTTTGCCCGCGCGTCACAAAAGCACGTACCCGTGGTTCCGAGCCGCGACGATATCGCAGCCGCCTCCGACGTGCGACGAAGCGGTCTTCAGCTTCGCTCGCAGCCGCGAGACGTGCATGTCGAGCATCCGCGAGTCATCGGGCTCTCGGTTCCAGAGCAACAGCGTAAGTGCTTTGCGCGGAACCACATCGGGTACGGTTACGAGCGCGCGCAGTATAGTCGTCTCGGCCGGAGTGAGTCGGATCGTGAGCCGCCCGGCGAGTATCGTGCTGCCGCACAGTGTCGTCGTACCACCCGGGAGATGGACGGTGTAAGGAACGCAGTTGCGTGCGCGGACAAACAACTCATCGGGGCTCCACGGATCGCGCAGGTAATCGCGGCATCCGATACTGAAACACGGAGCCAACGCTTCGGCCGGGCCATAACCGATCGTCGGCACAGCCGGCAACGGCACGACAAGCATCGAGGCCGGGAGTACCGCGACATCGTGAAACTCGCCGAGTTCGGTAACGATAACTATATCGGGTGTCTTTTCGGCGGAATCGATAACGTGAAACGTAAGAGTTGAGTCAGATGAAAGAAACAGGACAAAAAGGCCGCGATTACTCCGCGGCCTCATCCTGTTGCATCTTCTTCTTAAGCTCGTCGAGCGACACGTCCGAATCGCCGGCCGAACTCGTTCCCGAGTTACCGGTTTTGTCCTCGAGCGCCATCCTCTTTTTGAGGTCCTCAAGCATCGCGTCGGCACCCGCGTTAGTTTTCGACGACTCCAGCTCGGCAAACCGAGATTCCAGTGTATCGGTCGCGCTCATGTCTTCTATCTCGCCCATAGCTTCGTTCTCGGCTTCGATCTGATCCATCTTGGTCGACATACGTTCGAACGCCGAGAACGCCGACGTATCGGCCATCCCACCGAGAGTCTCCTGGATCTTTTTCTGGGCCTCGGCTCGTCGCGCTCGCGCCACGAGCAAGTTCTTTTTTCGCTGAGCTTCTTCGATCTTCTGCTGCAGCCCACGCAACGCGGTTTTCAGTTTCTCGACAGAGGCGTGCTGCGCTTCCCATTGTTCCTTGTACTGCGCCGCCGTTTTCTCAAAGTCTTGCTTCCGGAGCAGGGCCTCCTTCGCAAGGTCTTCCTTCCCGGCCTTCAACGCAAGCATTGCCTTGCGTTCCCACTCTTGCGCCTGAGCGTGGTTCTCCTGAATCTGGCGTTCGAGCTTCTTCTCGTCGGCGATCGCCGAGGCGACGCTCTTTTTTGACTCGATAAGCTGTTGATTCATGTCGACGATCAACTGATTGAGCATCTTTTCGGGATTCTCAGCCTTGCTTATCATATCGTTGAGATTGGACTTCACTACCCTTCTGAAACGGTCAAAAAGACCCATGGCCGGCCTCCTAGTTGTTCAGGTACTTGGACAGCCGCGGATAATGCTGGGCAAGCGCCAACCCCATCGCGTCCAGTGATGCCTGAAACTCCTCAAAATCGAGTGTGTTGTACTCCAGAGAATCAACGAGGATCACCCCGTCTTCTTCGATCGCGTATGCCCCGTGAACCATTTCAGCGTTCAGTTTCAGAAGCTGTTCGAAGAACTCCAACTTGTTGTTCTTGGGAATCTCCATCACTTTGGTCCGGAACCACACGAGAGACTCTTCTGCGAACACGACGACACGGCCGAGCCCCTTGTCCTCGTCGTTGATGACCCAAATGTTCTCACCGACCTCCTCGTACGTGAGTGAAAGGTTGATGAGATAACTTTCTATTCGTTCTTTTACCATTGCGGCGTTCTCCTGATATCTTCAACCGACGTGCGGCAGGATCGCGGCTTACCCGAGAAAAACCTGCCCGGAACTGTCGATCGCGAGAATCGTCTTGCAGTTGGAGCACCGAAATCTTCCGGGCTTGGAAGCTTTGAGTTTTGTTGAACAGATTGGGCACTTGAAGATTTTCGGGAAGATGTCCGACTCGACAGTTGCGCCGCCCTTATTGAAGAACTCGACCGCCTCGTCCAAGTTGTCTTTGATATGGAAAAACTGCGAGAATCCCAAGAGTTGGAATACTTCGTAAACCTTCGGCTGAATCTCGAGCAAAACGAGATCTCCGCCACGAGGTTTGACCGCCTTGAGGAACGCAGTAAACGAACCGATGCCGGTGCTCGAAACGTAGTTCAGTCCGCCGCAATGAAAAATGAGCCGCGTGAAACCACTTTCGACCGCACGATTGACTCGTTTCTGGAAGAAATTCGAGTTGTAGGTGTCGATATACCCAGTAAGGTACAGAATGAGACACCCGTCGACACCGTCGACCTTCTGCAGGCGAATTTTTAGGCTCTCGTCTTTTTCTTCGTCGAAACCGGGTACTATTTCGTTATTGTTCATATCTTCCCTTTTTTCTGCGGCATCGCGCACCCTGTTTTTTAAATTCGTTCTTCATCCGCGTAATAGTAGTAGCCTTCTCTGAATTTGTCAAACCATTGTCGCGTACTATTATGTCGGCGTCACATACCTTTGTCTATACGTAAAACGTTACCCGAGATATCGATACTCGCACAGACGAGTTGCATGACCAGCTCTGCGACCAGGTTTGCCTCGATTAGCTTGCCGTCGGGCGTCCGGGCGGTGTATCGGCGCCTTTCGGCTTCGGACAGGTATTCCGTGTCTACGTACCCCGGACAGACCGCGTTGACCGTAACTCCGGTCCCTGCAAACTCGCGCGCCGCCGACCGAACGAGCGAGCTCACCCCAACTTTCGCCGCCGAGTACGCGGGAATTTCGCTGTAAGCCCGGATCGTGTCGGTGGCGGTGCCGCCAAAAAGCACGATCCGCCCGTAGCCGCGCGCCGCCATGCGTGGCGCGGCGTACGACACAACCGCTCCGGGTAGTGCGAGGTTCATCTCAACGATGCGAGACCAATCGCGCGCGGAAGTCGAGTCGAGCGGCGCGGTAAGAAGCGGTCCGTACGCGACGATCGCGATATCGACCGGCTCGGCGTTTTCCAGAACCGTTACACCGTGCTCGGCGGTCGTAATCGGCAGAATCATCGCGTCAACCGTGGTTATTCTCCCTAACTCCGAGACGAGTCGTGCCAACCGCTCGTGGTTGTGCCCGCCGTGCACGGTCAAGATACAGCCGTTTCGCGCGAGCTCGCGCGAAACGGCAGCTCCGATCCCGCCGGAACCGCCGATCACGACCGCGCGTTTGCCCGCAATTTGTCTTTTCGCTATCATCTATCGTAGCTTAGCACGGTAGCCGTTCTTTTTCGCGGTGATCTACCGGCATGCTGAGCGGTGAAACAGATTCCGAAAAAGCCGGACTCTGTCGGTAGAACACGGGTGCGACAGTTGGTATAATCCGGGTGGGAGCGATGTATGAAACGATTCTTCGCCGCAGCGGTCGTCTTGTTGGGCGCGATTGTTGTTCTCGGGGCGAACCCGGCGACGCTTGACGCGACGATCGACCTATCGGCGACCTTGCGGTCGCTCGACGACATTCTCCGAGCCGAACAATTCGACCGGCTACCGTGGGACCGTGCGGTGATCCTGAGCGGCGCGATTGCGTCGATCGATCATCTCGTGCCCGACGAGGATGAGTTCCAGGTGCTTCTCGAGCTGGTCGACGGTGAGTGGCTGAACCTCGCAGAGATTCGCACGTATCGAGCGTACATCATCGCGTCCGGAAGCGAGTATCTGCCGCGCTTTCCGGTCCGGCTGCCGCGAGATCCGGGCCCCGAGGTGATCCTCGCGAATCAACGCGTTCTGGTAGTCGGATGGATCGTCGACGTTTGGGAAGATTTTGACGGTTCGCTCGCGGTCGTAGTGGACGCGGCAAATATCCGAAGAATCCGGTAGGCTCGGCGCGGTTATCCGTGGAGATCACTCGTCGAACGAGATCGCGGCCGGCGTTATGACGGGGTCGTCCGCGTATACGATCGCCCGCTCGATCACGTTGTACAGTTCCCTCACGTTGCCGGGCCAGTCGTACTCGACGAGTTTTCGCGCGGCCGAGTGCGTAATGGTGACGCCGTCTAAGCGCTCGAGCATGGTTGCCAGAAGGAGCGGAATATCTTCCTTTCGGTACCTGAGCGGAGGGATCGTCATCGTGAGCGTGTTTATCCGGTAGTACAGGTCCGAGCGAAACTCTTTTTTTTTCACAAGAGCCTTGACGTCACGGTTGGTCGCGGTAAGAAGCCGAACGTCGACCGCAACAGGTCGCGTTCCTCCCACGCGTACGATCTCCCGGTCCTCGACTGCGCGCAGCAGTTTTGCCTGGACGGGAACGGGAATCTCGGCTATCTCGTCGAGGAAAAGCGTTCCGCCGGCGGCCGCCTCGAACACGCCGGCGCGATGCACCGCTCCGGTAAACGCGCCGCGTTCCGAGCCAAAAACTTCGGACTCAAAAAGTGTTTCGGGAATCGCGGCGCAGTTCCGCGCAAGGAACGGACCGCCGCACCGATCCGAGAGATCGTGGATAATTCTTGCGACGAGCCCTTTGCCGGTTCCACTCTCGCCCATCAGCAACACGTTGCTCCGAGTCGCGGCAAACTTTTCGATCCCGCGACGGACCTCCGCCGCGTGCGGCGTTTGGCCGATGAACCCACCTTTCGCCGCGTTCGCGCACGGCTTCGAGACGCAAACGCAACTCGCAATCGCGGCGAGAAGACTGTCGAGCAGACGAATCCTGTCGATCGGTTTCACGACATAATCGTGCGCACCGGCACGTATCAACCGCACTATCTGAGCGGGTCTGCCCGCAGACCCGAGGATCACAACAGGCGGCGCACCCGTGAGCGCAACGATCCCGGTCACGAGCGCCAAGCCGTCAACGGGAGACGAGTCTATGTTGAAAAGGACGACCACAGGCCTTTCCCTTCGTACAGCGTCGAGAACGTCCGGCCCCGGCTGCAGGGCGATGATCGTGTACTCACGCGGAAGCACCGTCCGGATGACGCTGTGCTCCCGGTGATCGGCGTCAATAAACAGTATCTTGGACATAATAATGAAAAAGAGAACAGTATTATTACCGCATGAATACGAATTAAACAATGGGCCCACGGAGTGAGACAACACTCGCTTTGAGACAGGAAGGATTCTCCAGGTGGGGTCTAATTTCCGGCCGGCCTAAACTTCGGGCTGAAACTCATCCTTCGGCGCGCCACACACCGGACAAACCCAATCCGCCGGAAGGTCGTCAAAGGCCGTGCCGGAGGGAATATCCGAGTCGGGGTCCCCTTCCTCCGGGTCGTAGATGTAACCACACACGTCGCACACGTACTTCACGATGCTCTCCTTATGGCCATTGGACGTCGGTCAAAAGCGTGAGCTTTGTCTTGGATCGTTCGTCGTCCGGGTTGATCTCAAGCGCCTTCCTGAAACATTTGATGGCCTCGGTATTATTGTGCAGTCCGAACTGGACGACGCCAAGCATGTAGTGAACCTCCGCAAAATGCGGGGTCTGGGCAACGAGCTCCTCGAGCAACGGCAGAGCCTCGCCAAATTTCTTGCGCTTGATCTTGAGCTGCGCGAGGTAGAAGTTCGCGATCATAGAGTTGGGCGAGATTTCGCGGAACTGTGCGAAGCCATCTTCGGCCTCGTCGTCGCGCCCGAGAAATAGCGTGATCAGCCCGACGAAGTAACTCGCCATCGCGTGGCTCTGGCTTTTCATCGCGACAACGCTCTCGAACGCTTCGAGGGCGCGGAGAAGCCGGCCCATCCGGTAGTAACACACGCCGAGCTTATAGTACGCGTTGCCGAACTCCGGGTTGATCGCGATCGCTTTCTCGTACATTTCGACCGACCGGTTGAGATTGCCCAATGAGTAGTAGATATTCCCAAGAATGAGATACACGAACGAACTTTCGGGATACTTCTCGGCAAGTGAAACAAACGCGGTCTCTGAGCGGGACCAGTCGCCCGCGAGGAACAGTTGCATCGCGGCCATGTATTCCGGATCGTTTTGATTCAGTTCCACAAATTGTCTCCTTTCGCGGTCGTGATCTCAGTGTACCGTTCGTCCGCGCGAGTTTCAAGGCACGGTGCAGACGCAGAAAACCGCCCGGGACTACGTCATTCCGGCCGGATCAAGAATGTCGATCAGCTCCTGCTCGGAAAGGATGCCGGCCTCGCGCACGACGTCGCGGATCGTTCGCCGTTGTTTGTACGCGGTATACGCCAGCTCGCTCGCCTTGTCGTATCCGATCCGTACGGCGAGTGGAGTCACGAGCGCGAGGCTCCACTCGATCCAGTGTTTACACCGCTCGGTGTCCGCGGAGATCCCGTCGACACACCGTTTGGCGAGAGCGCGACACGTGTGCGTCAGCAGATCGATGGAGCTCAATGTCTCGTGCGCGATGATCGGATGCATCATGTTGAGTTCAAGGGGGCCATTCTGCGCGCCGATCGTCACCGAAACGACCTTTCCGTTTACGTGCGCGGCGGCCTGGATTACCATTTCCGGGATAACCGGGTTAACCTTGCCCGGCATGATCGAGCTTCCGGGTTGAAGTGACGGCAGGACTATCTCGCCGAGACTACCGCGCGGACCACTCGCCAGCAGACGAAGATCGTTTGCAATCTTCATCAACCCACTCGCAAGCACATTCAACACGCCCATGAGCTCGAGTTGCGCGTCGCGGGTCGCCATCGCCTCGAAAAGATTCTCGGCCTGCCGGAACGGCAACCCGGTGTCGTCTGCGATTCCCGCGATCGCTTTCTTGGCGAAGTTCGGATCGCAGTTGATTCCCGTCCCGACCGCCGTTCCGCCGAGCGCGAGCTCTTCGAGGTTGGGAAGAATCGCCTTCACGCGGCCGATCGCTTTTTTGATCTGGGTCTTGAAGCCCGAGAACTCCTGCCCCAAGGTCATCGGAACCGCGTCCTGCAGATGAGTTCGGCCGAGTTTTATGACGTCTTCGAACTCCGTTTCCTTCTCTGCGAACGATCTCTCGAGCGTCGCGAGAGCGTCGAGCAGAATCTCGATCATCACCCGATTCGCGACATGAAGCGCGGTCGGTATCACATCGTTCGACGATTGTCCCCGATTGACGTGATCGTTCGGATGCACAGGATCTCGCGTTCCAAGCGGCTGTCCGAGCAGCTCGTTCGCTCGATTCGAGATGAGTTCGTTGGCATTCATGTTCCACGACGTGCCCGACCCGGTTTGAAACACGTCGATCGGAAAGTGGTCGTCCCACTTTCCGTCGTATACCTCGGCCGCTGCGGCCATAATCGCCTCGGCGATCTCCGCATCGATGAGCTTCAACGACGCGTTCGCTTTTGCCGCGTTCTTTTTGATCAACGCGAGCGCACGAATAAACGCGGACGGGATCCGTAGCGGTGACACCGAGAAATTCTCGATCGCGCGCTGAGTCTGTGCTCCCCAGTACGCCCACGAGGGAATCAAGACCTCGCCCATCGAGTCGGATTCTTTTCGATGTGTTTCCATGTTTGGTGGTCCTTCTGTTAATGGTTTGAATGGTGACAACCATTCGCATGACGTATATATTATAATAACACTAGGAGTTAAGGAATGGCAAACATCGGAATCA